>JAGHUZ010000125.1 GCA_018064575.1 Candidatus Minthomonas equi | reverse complement strand
TAGATGAATCCCGAATACTCCTGTATATATTGGAACGCCTGGTCAAGACCGCCGAGAAGAGGTTTCACAGCCACTGCCGCTATAAGCAGTGCGCATAAGGAGGTAAGTCGTCCCACGTTTACAAGTTTACTGTCTCCCGCATCCCTGTTGATATATTTTTTATAGATATCCATCGTGAACAGAGTCGAGGTGCTGTTGAGCATCGAGGCCAGAGAAGAGATGATGGCCGCAGCGAGAGCAGCGAAAGTCAGACCTTTGATTCCTGTCGGGGTAAAGTTCCTCACAAGCCACGGATAAGCATCATCAGAAACGGATATGCTGCCTTGCAGTCCGGAAACTATTTCCGGATGAATGGAGATATAATAGGCACACACACCGGGAAGAACGACTATGAACGGAATCAGAATCTTCAGGAATCCGGCGAAGATGAGACCTTTCTGAGCTTCCTGAGTACCCTTGGCGGCAAGTCCTTTCTGAGTGATGTACTGATTGAAGCCCCAGTATCCAAGATTGGTCAGCCAAACTCCTCCCACGACTGCGGCAATACCGGGCACATTGGCAAAAGCATTTTCCCCGTGGCTGCGCTGGATGACCAGATGCAGATGACTGTCATTCAGATGTTCACCGGTCGTCAAGTCAATGAACACGTTATGCAGACCGGCCAAAGCGCCTTCTCCCCCACCGACTGCCGTCAGTGCGAACCAGGCCGTCACAAGACCGCCTCCGACAAGGAAAGTCACCTGCAGGACATCCGTCCAGGCGACTGAAGCAAGGCCCCCGTAGATAGAATAAATGCCGGCAATGAGGAAAAGGGCCAGAATAATCACCATCCGCATCGAAATCATATTTCCTCCGACAGCTATCGAGACTCCCTGAAGACCGAGAATCTGCTCTATGGCAAGAGCTCCCAGCCAGGCGACTGAAGTAAGGTTCACAAAAACATATAGGAACAGCCACAGAATCGAGAATGCCAGCCCCACTCCATCGTTGTAACGTTCACGAAGAAACTGAGGGATTGTAAAAATCTTCCTCTTAAGCATCACGGGCAACAGGAACTTACCTATCACGACAAGTGTGACGGCAGCCATCAGTTCGTATGCAGCTGTAGCTATTCCGTCCGCATAACTGGTGCCGGACATACCGATGAACTGTTCGGCGGAAATGTTCGCCGCTATCAGTGAGGCCCCCACAGCCCACCATGTCAATGTATTTCCCGCCAGAAAATAATCCCCCGCGCTTTTTTCCGTCCCTTTCTTCGTGCGCCCGAAGAAAAGGCCGAGGCATACGAGAAGGATGAGATATGCGACGACTATCACAAGGTCCACCACGTGGAACCCGGATGCCGCTATCGAATCAACAACACCCATATCCCAGCAAATTATTCATTGACAACATCAAATCCGTAAATGCAACGGCTTGAATATTTCTCTCCGGGACGCAGCACGACGGTCGGCCAGGCCTCTTTGTTCGGGCTGTCGGGATAATGCTGGCTTTCCAGGCAGATGGCAGTACGATACTTATATGCAACACCTCTCTTACCTGTCACTGTTCCGTCAAGGAAATTGCCGGTATATACCTGCAAACCGGGTTCATCGGTATAAACCGTCAGACGTATGCCGGTACGCGGTGATACGACGGACGCAGCAGGCTTGGAAATATCACCTTTGGTGTCTAAAACCCAGTTCTGGTCATAACCATTCGCCACCGCGATAGGTTCGAACGAAGTGTCTCCTATCCTTTCACCGATTCTGACCGGGGTTCTGAAATCAAGCGGAGTACCCTCGACGGAAGCGATTTCACCCGTAGGAATGAGACCGGCATCAGTGGGAGTGAAACTGCTGGCATTGATTTGAAGAATATCATCGAGAACAGTGAAATTTTCAGGTTCTCCGGAAAGATTGAAGTAACTGTGGTTCGTCATATTTATTATGGTAGGCGCATCCGTTGTCGCTTCATATCGGATATCTATCTTGTTGTCTTCGGTGAGGGTAAAGATAACGTTCACATTCACGTTGCCGGGGAAACCGTTTTCTCCATCCTTTGATACGAGGGCGAGTTTCAGATGTGAAGCATCCTGTTCCAGCACGTCAAATACACTGTAATGCCAGCCTGTAGGACCACCGTGAAGACAGTTTTCTCCGTTATTCTTGGGAAGAGTGTACTCCTTGCCGTCCAATGTAAATTTCGCGCCTCCCACTCTGTTCGCATAACGGCCGATGGTCGCTCCGAAATTGGAATCATTGTTCTCGGGGAAATACTCGGTGATGGAATCGAATCCGTGCACTACGTCACGGTATTTGCCGTCGCGGTCGGGAACCGCTATGGAAACTATACGACCACCGAAATTGGTTATACACACTTCCATCCCCGACTTATTCACGAGGGTGTACAAAGCAATGGAGGAATTATTGTACTCGCCCTCGAATGCCTTGGGGTCAAGTCCGGATTTGGTAAGATTTGAATCAGGTGCAGCGCAAGAGCAAGCCAGAGCGGCCGCTGCGATTAAAGACAATGTTGTTTTCATATTTCCGATTATTTGATTTCCAATACTACTACTGATGCCTGAGGCATCTTTACTTCGATTCCCTCTGAATTCCTGCGCATATCCTTGAACTCTTCGGGCGCTATTTTCGGTGACTGGCCGAAGTCATTGAAATCGTGAACGTCGGCCGCATTGAGGATGACACCGCTGACTTTCACGTTCTTGGCAGACTTGAATGAATCCCAGTCAAGAAGCACGGTATGAGTCTTATCCTTCGATGGATTCACGATGGAGACGTGCATAACGCCATCCTTTCTGGAAGCGGAGACACTGAGGGTGGGAACATTACCCTTGGATGTCCATAGAATGGGTTCCGACTCATACTCGGCCGGTATGTATTCAGCATCCTGATGCACCCTGTACATATCGAAAATATGATAGGTAGGCGTAAGCACCATCTGATTTCCTTTGGTAAGAATCATCGCCTGAAGCACATTCACCACCTGGGCTATGTTGGCCATCTTTATGCGTTTCGTATATTTCTGAAAGATGTTAAGCGAAAGAGCCGCCACCATAGCATCACGCATAGTATTCTGCTGGAAGAGGTGTCCGGGATTAGTGCCGGGTTCCACGCTCCACCAGGTTCCCCATTCATCCACTATCAAATCCACGTTCCTGTCCGGATCATAGCGGTCCATTATCTCCATATGACGCAGAAGACAAGGCTCGATACCACAGGCCTTGGCAAGGACGTTGTAATAACCGTAATCGTCGAAACTGGCTGCAGTTCCGTCTCCGCTTCTCTCCACTCCGGAATAGTAATGGACAGCGATGGCAGACATCCGACCTCCTATCATCTTCATACAGGTCTCTGTCCACGCATAGTCATAATCGCACGCTCCGGAAGCGATTTTATACAGAGGAGTCTCCAGAAAATTACGGGTATATACGGTATAACGGCGGAAAACGTCAGAATAATACTCCGGGCGCATATTGCCCCCGCACCCCCAGGCTTCATTTCCGATGCCGAAATATTTCACGTTCCAAGGCTTTTCCCTGCCATTGGCCCTGCGCATATCGGCTACCGTGCTCTTGCTGTCGGAAGTCATATACTCAACCCATTTTGCCATCTCTTCGGCTGTACCGCTGCCGACATTCCCGCTTATGTAAGGCTGACATTCGAGCATTTCGCACAAATTCAGGAATTCGTGTGTCCCGAAACTATTGTCTTCCATCGTACCGCCCCAGTTGTTGTTACTGATTTTCGGTCTCTTCTCCATAGGGCCTATACCGTCCATCCAGTGATAGTCATCCGCGAAACATCCACCGGGCCAGCGAAGTACTGGTATCTGCAGTCTCTTCAAAGCATCGAAAACATCCTTGCGGTATCCGTTAATATTCGGAATATCCGAATCCGGGCCCACCCATAACCCTCCGTATATGCAGCTTCCCAGGTGTTCGGAGAACTGTCCGTAAATTTCTTTCGGAATTATGGTTCCGTCCGCCTGGTTTTCGTGCAGATGAACCGCAGTTTTCATTTGGGCTGAAACGACAGAACCCACTGTCAGCGCTATGGCCAATACGATTATTTTTTTCATAAGTTATGGTATTTAAGAATCCGTTTATGCAAAGTTAAGTCATTATTTCATAATTTTCTTTTCCAGTCTGTATTCCCAGACCAGAAGAATCGACATTCCCCACCTTGCAAGCAGCATCACCCACCAGATGGCACCTATAGCCGCCGTAATGGTAAGGTCTTCGAGATTACTATGGGATATACCGATATGGGTATTGGTCAAATCTATGTCTCTCCGGCTCATCGTTCCGGCACGCACTTCATCCATCATCGCAGCGGCACCGTAAGCGAGTCCCACTATATTGGCTATCAGCCATAGGAAAGAACACCGTACCGGCAGTCCGAATATGTACATCAGGGGTGTCAGCATCTTTGCAATGGACTTCATCACTCCGAATTCCTTAAGCAATCCCTGCAGGATGTTCAAGGCAAAAATCACCGCGATTACCTTTATGGCCAGCAGCAACGCAGACCACAGCCATATGTAGAATGCAGGAAGGAACGTCTGCCACGATATCGCAGCCGCGGCCATCCCCCCTCCGGCGGAAGCAGTTCCGCCAAGTTCGGGAGCCCCGGGCATCACCTTGTTCAGAATCACGCCAAGTACTATGGCGGAGAGGGTTCACGTTATTACGGCTCGGGTCGCGGAAGAACCCGTCATTTTCTGCACGGCAGTTTCCACCGGCATATTGTGCGAACAAAGAACCATTGTCATCAGAATCGTCATTGAGCGCACATCCAAATCAAGAGTGACCGCCACGGCTATAGCTGAATAGCAATTGACGAAATACCCCGTCACATAAGCCAATGCAGCGCCTCCGGGAAGTCCAAGATGAATGAAAAGGGGAGACATTACATCCGATATGACTGCCAGTATATTGAAATATTTCAAGAGCATAATCGCGAAAGAAATCGCCACGGTCAGCTTCATTATCCAGAAAGCCGTTTTGGCCGTACCGGGCAAAAGCCCTTTTATACAGGTCGAAACCCTGTTCTTGAAATCTTCAGATATCATAAGTGCAAATATAAGTGATTTTTGCCATCGGTTTGAATCTTAAAAGCATATTAAAATCTGCCAAATAGCGATTTTTTTATACCTTTGAGCGTTATGCGCACGTTTTCCTCAACATCAGGATGGATGATACCGCTTCTGGTATCGATGCTGTTCATTATATCGATACCCTGCTCCGCCCAGACAGACATCAACAAACTGACCATAGAGGGGGGCAATGCCTCCACCCTGAATAAATTTGACCGCTCCGACATAATAAGGGACACCAAAATGGGAGTGGAAATCCCTTCCCTGAAGTATGGAAAGGAGTATGATGACAGGCTTAAGGAGATGGATGCCCAGATGGAGGAACGTAAATGGAGTGACGAACAGTCCGCCTGGGAAAGGGCTTGCGAACTGGATTCAAGGATTTCATACCAAAAGTACATTGACCGATTTCCCTCCGGCATTCACAGAGGAGATGCTGAGAAAAGAATAGTCGATTTCGACGTCGATGCCATTTTCAAGGGAGATTTCAATGACCTTCCC
>JAGHUZ010000301.1 GCA_018064575.1 Candidatus Minthomonas equi | reverse complement strand
ACGATGTCGTCATCCGTTTTGCCGGAGATTCCGGTGATGGAATGCAGCTGACAGGCACGCTATTCGCGGACTCGTCAGCTCTTTTTGGAAATGACATATCCACATTTCCTGATTTCCCTGCGGAAATCCGTGCCCCGCAGGGCACAGTATCAGGCGTTTCAGGATTTCAGGTTCACATAGGAGCCAATGAAATCAACACCCCCGGAGATTATTGCGACGTACTCGTCGCGATGAACCCGGCGGCCCTTATATCAAACGCCAAATGGGCCAAACCATCTGCCACCATCATCATTGATGAAAACGCCTTCGACGAGAAAGGCATAATCAAGGCAGGATTCAAGACTATGGACCCCATAAAGGAACTCAAACTGGAGGACAGGCACATAGTCATCTCACCCATTACGGATTTAACTAAGGAAAGTCTGAAGGACAGCGGTCTTGACAATAAATCCATCATCAGGTGCAAGAATATGTTCACTCTCGGGATGTGTTATTTTATGTTCAACCGTGAAATGAAATACACTTTCGACTATCTCGAAAAGAAATTCAGCAAAAAACCTCAGTTCATCGACATAAACAAGAAGGTTCTCAAGGATGGGTTCAATTATGCATCGAACATCCACGCCATCCCAAATACCTATATTATCAAGCCCGCCAAACAGCCGAAGGGAACTTACAGGAACATTAACGGAAATCAGGCCGCGGCCTGGGGACTTCTGGCTGCTTCCGAAAAAGCAGGCATTCCCCTCTTCTGCGGTTCTTATCCCATCACCCCGGCTACAGCCATACTCGAGGAACTGGCCGTTCATAAGTATTTCAGGGCAAAAACCGTTCAGTGTGAAGACGAGATAGCAGGTATCTGCACAGCCATCGGAGCGGCTTATGCAGGCCATCTCGGCGTTACCACCACATCCGGACCGGGCCTTTCCCTCAAATCGGAGGCTCTCGGACTGGCAGTGATGACAGAACTTCCACTGGTGGTCATCGACGTACAGAGGAGCGGTCCTTCTACCGGTATTCCCACCAAGACGGAACAGGCTGACCTCGCTCAGGCCCTCTATGGACGCAACGGAGAATGTCCCATTATGATTATGGCACCCCACTCTCCTTCCGACTGCTTTGACAAGGCCTTCTATGCCGCCAAATTTGCTCTTGAACATATGATGCCTGTCATCTTGCTCTCAGAGGGATTTCTTGGAAACGGTTCGGAGCCCTGGAAAATTCCGTCAATGAAAGACTACCCTGCCATAAATCCTCCTCTGATAGAAAGCTGTGAAGGAAAGTTCCAGCCATTCGAAAGAGACCCGGAAACAATGGTACGCCGCTGGGCTCTTCCCGGGAAGGCAGGTTTGGAACACAGAGTCGGAGGACTGGAGAAAAACCACGCCGGTGTCATATCATCGGATGGGGCCACCCATCAGATGATGGTGGACGAAAGGGCGAAAAAAGTGGCTCTTTGCGTCAGGGAAATCCCGGATCTCAATGTTATCGGCGAACAGGAAGGTGAAGTTCTCATCGTAGGATGGGGAGGCACCTTCGGACATCTTTACACTGCCGTCAAGGAATTTCACAAACAGGGAAGAAGCATATCTCTGGCACATTTTGACTATATCAATCCTCTTCCGTCCAACACAGCCGAAGTGTTCTCCCGGTTCAGGAAAATTATCGTATGCGAGCTGAACTCAGGTCAATTCGCCGATTATCTCAGAGCAAAGCTCCAGCAGTTCAATTACTACCAGTTCAACAAGGTTCAAGGTCAGCCGTTCATCGTCAAGGAGATAATGGATGCCGTTAACGCCATATTATAAAGGAGGACAGAACTATGAAATATACAGCACAGGATTTTAAGAGTAATCAGGAAGTTCGCTGGTGCCCGGGCTGCGGAGACCATTCGATTCTCGCATCTCTTCAGAGAGCTATGCCACAGATATCCGAGGAGCTGGACGTTCCTATGGAAGAATTCGTATTCGTATCAGGAATCGGATGCTCGTCACGACTGCCCTACTATATGAATACATTCGGATTCCATAGCATCCACGGACGCGCCACAGCTGTTTCCACCGGAATCAAAATAGCCAAACCACGCCTTTCGGTATGGCAGGCCACTGGTGACGGAGACGCTCTGGCCATCGGAGGGAATCATTTCATTCACGCGATAAGAAGGAATATCGACATTAATGTCGTCCTCTTCAATAACAGAATTTACGGTCTGACGAAGGGACAGTACTCTCCCACATCTCCACTGGGCAAGATAACCAAGACGTCTCCATACGGAACCATCGAATATCCTTTCAACCCCGGAGCCCTTGTGGTCGGAGCGCGTGGAACTTTCTTCGCCCGTGGCATCGACAAGAACATAGCCTTAAATCAGGAGATTTTCGTGGAATCGGCCCGACACGATGGAACATCCATTACAGAGATGCTATGCAATTGTGTCATTTTCAATGACGGTTCACATAAAGAAATTTCCGACAAGGAAGTAATGGAAGACAGGACCATCGTTCTCAGACACGGAGAACCGATGATTTTCGGGAAAAACCGCGACAAAGGTCTTATGCTCGACGAAAACCATTCCCTGAAGGTAGTGACCATCGGAGAAAATGGCATAACGGAAAAGGACCTGCTCGTTCACGATGCCCACTGCCGCAGTCTCGGTATTCACAGTATGCTCATCGATATGAAGTATCCGGAATACCCTGTCGCACTCGGAGTCATACGCGATGTCGAGGACAAAACTTACGAACAGAGACTCCTGGAGCAGGTGGATGAGGTTACCGAAAAATCATCCATCCGTACTATGGATGAGCTTCTGCACAGCGGAGCCACCTGGGAAGTAAAATAAACCTTTTAACTTTTAATACATACAGTCATGAAAACATCAGACATTATGGCCAGACTCGAGGTCAAGTACCCCGGAGAAAAGGAATACCTTCAAGCTGTAAGGGAGGTATTGGAATCCATCGAAGAAGTTTACAACCAGCACCCTGAATTTGAAAAGGCGAAAATCATCGAAAGAATCGTGGAGCCGGATCGCATATTCACCTTCAGAGTCACCTGGGTGGATGACAATGGTGAAGTTCAGACAAACCTCGGATACAGAATCCAGTTCAACAGTGCCATCGGCCCCTACAAGGGAGGTCTTCGCTTCCATAAGGCGGTCACACCGTCGATGTTGAAATTCCTAGGCTTCGAACAGACCTTCAAGAATGCCCTCACCACACTCCCTATGGGTGGTGGAAAGGGGGGGTCCGATTTCGATCCCGTCGGAAAATCAAATGCTGAAATAATGAGATTCTGCCAGGCCTTTATGTATGAGTTGTGGAGATGCATAGGTCCTGACCAGGACATCCCCGCGGGCGACGTAGGAGTAGGTGGAAGGGAAATAGGTTATCTGTACGGAATGTACAAGAAACTTGCCCGTGAATACAATACCGGTGTTCTCACAGGAAAGGGAATGACTTGGGGCGGTTCCATCCTGCGTCCTGAAGCCACCGGTTTCGGCGCACTCTACTTCACCCAGCACGTGCTTCATACCGCAGGAAAAGATATCAAAGGCAAGACCGTGGCCATATCAGGTTTCGGTAACGTCGCTTGGGGTGCCTGCACCAAAGCTACTGAACTCGGTGCGAAAGTCATCGCCATATCAGGCCCCGACGGAGTCTGCAGAATTTCCGGTGGCATCGATAAGGAAATGATTGATTATATGCTCGTAATGCGTGCGTCCAACAGGAACAAAGTGCAGGATATGGCGGATAAGTTCCCCGGAAAGGTGGAATTCACCCCCGGAAAGAAAGCCTGGAGCGTAAAATGCGACATCGCCCTTCCCTGCGCCTTCCTGAACGAACTTAACGAAGATGATGCCAAGGAACTCATCGCCAACGGTACCTGGGGCTGCTGCGAAGTTTCCAATATGGGGTGTACTCCGGAAGCCATCCATACATTCCAGTCGAACGGTATTCTCTTCGCACCCGGCAAGGCAGTCAATGCAGGTGGTGTAGCCACCTC
>JAGHUZ010000251.1 GCA_018064575.1 Candidatus Minthomonas equi | reverse complement strand
TCCTTGGGCTGATTCAGACCGTATGCCTGGTTATAGTAGTCAACTGAAGTACAGTTATAGACATCGTTTCCTACGCTACCGTTCCAGAACATCGAGAGACCGAGTCCTTTCCAGCTGACCTCGGTATTGAAACCGAAGATGAAGTCAGGATGCGGGTTACCGAAAATCTTGCGGTCGGCTTCATTCAATGCACCGTCACCGTTCTGGTCCTTGAATGTCATATAGCCGTTTTCATCGTATCCGTTGAATTCATATACGTTGTAAACACCCATAGGTTCACCCTCACGCAGAAGAGATACAGGACCGGTAACTGTGGTCTGGTTGATTTCTCTGTAAATGTCAACACCACCGTAAAGTTCTTCTACACGGTTTCTGTTCACAGACATATTGTAAGATGCGGACCAATGCCAATCCTTGGTGGAGATAATGTCACCTTCTATCATAAACTCGATACCTTTGTTGGACATACTTCCTACATTCTTGTATGTCTGGGAATATCCGCTGGAACGGGGAAGGGTAACGCTGGAGAGAAGGTCGGTGGTCAGTTTATAGTATGCATCGGCCGTGAAGCGGAGTCTGTTGTCAAACATAGCGAGGTCGATACCGAAGTTGAAATGTGAAGTGCTTTCCCATTTGAGGTCGCCGGGAAGTGTACCGCTGGGACGGAAATAAACTGCTGAACCGGAACCTACTGCTGTGGTGCCCGAACCGAGAGTATTCTGGGTCTGGTAAGGGCTGATGGCGGTTGAACCGGTTACACCATAACCGATACGGAACTTGAAGTCATTGATGGCTTTCGCATTCTTCATCCAGGATTCGTTGGACATACGCCAGGCGAAGGCTGCCGAAGGGAAGTACCCCCACTTGCTTCCGTCACTGTAACGGCTGGAACCGTCGGCACGGATACTGGCGGTAAGGAGATATCTGCCGTCAAAACCGTAATTGACACGGGCGAGGTAAGACATCAGCGACCACTTCGAATAACTTGAACCGGGAGTGCCGGGTTTGATAGCGGAACCGAGGTTATAGGTTTCGGTAACGTCACTCAGGAACTGTGAACCTGAACCGGAGAGTCCGACTGCTTCTTCCTGCTGATAAGTGAAGGCACCCATAACACCGAGGTCGTGTTTCTGACCCAGAGTCACGTTGTAGTTCACGATATTCTCATTGATAATGGATACTGTCTTGGTGGCTGAAACTGAAGCAGAGGCGTTATTGAGATTCTCGGCATTCTTGCTGTTACGATACCAGTCATATCTGGCATTTCTGCTGCGCATACCGAATGTAGCCTTGATGGAGAGTCCCTTGATGGGCTTGGCTGTAATGGCACCGTTGATATTGAAGGTGTTGTCCTTCGTTCTGGTCTTGGTGGTTTCAAGTGTGCTGACAGCGTTAGTGAAGGAGTTACCGAGGGTAGGATAACCGGCCTGGTTGATATTGACATAGGTCTTGTTACCATCAGCATCGATATTGTATGCAGGGATGGTGGGAGGAGCGCAGTAGCCGCAGGAAATTACACCTTGACCGATCTGACCGCCCTCTGTACCGATAATCTTGTTGTCAACGAGGGTGTAGCCCATTATCAGGGATACGTTGAATATCTTGCTGATATCGTGGTCGATGCTGGTACGGAGGTTATACTTGTTGAATGCGGTGTTCTTAATGATACCGTCGTTGAGCATAGCGCCACCGCTGATGTTGAATCTGGTCTTTTCCGTACCGCCGTTCACGCTGATGCTGTGGTTCTGAATGAGGGCGTTGCGATAGATGGCGCCCATCCAGTCGAAAGCATTGGCATTGGCGTTCCTGATTTGTTCATCAGTAAAGTAAGCGGGTCTGCCGTCATTAACCTGGGTTTCGTTGTAGAGAGTCATATATTCCTGAGCATCCATAAGGTCGATTTTACTCGAGAAGGACTTGAAACCTACTTCACCGTTGTATTCAACGTGGGTCTGGCCTGTCTTACCTGACTTGGTGGTGATGAGTACGACACCGTTGGCACCGCGGGAACCGTAGATGGCTGTCGCGGAAGCATCCTTCAAAACCTCGATGGACTCAATATCCTGCGCGTTAAGGTCATTGACCGTGCCGGGCATACCATCGACTACATACAGAGGGTCATTGTTCCCGAGGATGGAGTTCGCACCACGGATACGAACCTTGAAATTACCTGCAGGGCTACCTGATGAGTTGGTGATGTTCACACCGGCTACACGTCCCTGAAGAGCCTGAACGGGGTTAGGAACGGTGTACTCTGTCAGTTCCTTCGATTTTACGGAAGCCACGGCACCGGTAAGGTCTCTCTTCTTTACGGCACCGTAACCGATAACTACCAGTTCATCAAGCATATCTGCGTCTTCAACGAGAACGACCTGATAATCGGTCTTACCGGTAACTGCGATTTCCTGAGTCTGGTAACCGATGAAGGAAACCACTAGAATAGCATTGCCGGGTACATTGTTCAGAACGACGTTGCCATCCAGGTCGGAATCCGCACCGTTTGAAGTACCCTTGACGAGGACACTTGCTCCAGCCAGAGGGCCGGCAGCATCCTTGATGTTAACCTTTACAGTCTTTGAAGACTGCTGTGCAGTTGAGTATGATGAAGTCTCAATTGCACTTGCATTGGTGCTTACACAGATACCCAGAAAGAGTGCCAGAGACACCTTCAGAGCACTGAATAAACCCTTGCGAAGGGAGTATGAACTCCAATGCGATTTGTTGTTCATTTGGATAAGAATTTAGTTAAGTTAAAAAAAAGGTTGTTTTAATATTGAATTTTCAAACGGTCTTTTCTGAAGGTGAAGAATATCGCCAGCATAATGGGAACCGCTGAAAAGAATAATACGTAGGACATTAGCTGAAGTCCGAACGAGAGAGTATAGCCAGCTGTGGAAAGTGCTCCGAGAAGTTTGGGAGCGAAAGCGCTGACCAGGAAGGAAATCATAAGAATGAATGAGGCTGCTGAGGAACGGTACTTTGGAGCGGTAACGTCATACAGCGCCGTGTAATAGTTCGAATCGAAAGCGCCTTTGAAGAATCCGAAGCAGAACATCGCAGCGTTCACTATCCAGAGGACACTGCTTCCGGCCATCAGGAATACGAACGGTGCACCCAGCATCAGAGCCGCTGCCTGCACCCAAGCCCTTATCGTCGAATGTTTTCCCACGTGTCTGTCTGATATTCTGGCACCTGCGATGACGCCGAATATGGATGCAAGCTGGAAATAAAATGCTGCGTGGAATCCGGCAGATTCCTTGCTCACTCCGAGTTCCTCTATAAGATAGGTGGGCATCCAGGTGTAAAACGCCATTCCCACGAACTGGAGACCTGCACACCCAAGGGTGAGAAGCAGAGCAGTGGGACACGCGAAATAGGTTTTCAAAGCATCCGCCATAGAGGCCTGATTACGCGTATCGTTTACAGCAGGCGCAGATTCTTTGACTCTGAAAAACAGAACGACAGCCAGAATGATTCCGAATCCTCCGAAGAGGTAGAATGCATACTGCCATCCCCAGGCATTGGCCACCATCGGAGCCAGAATGGATGAAAGTATGAAACCTACATAAAGGGCCGACTGGTGAAGTGAAAGAGCAGTGGAACGGGTGTTGTCCTCGTGCGCATCCGCTATCAGCGCCACAGCAGGCGGAGAATAGAATGCCTCTCCGCCTCCGGTAGCGACACTGCGCAGGAGAATCATAGCCAGAAATGAATTGGCATATCCTGTCAGAAGAGTGGCGGCACTCCACACGAGAAGGGCAGTAACGAGAATGGTTTTCTTTCTGACCTTAAGGGCAAGCATACCGCCCACCGGTACCAGAACACCATAGACGATGGTCATAATCATCACTATGGTACCCATATCGTCATTGTTCAAGCCGAGTCCGTCCCTGATATCACTGAGCAGAACATTGAATATCTGCTTGTCTGCCTGATTCAGGAAGAAAGCCAGGAAAAGCCAGATGACCAGCTCCCACTTATAGGGTATGGAAAACGATTTTTTCATTAAAAGTAAACGGGCTGACCTTTACGAACACTCTCATAGCAGGCATTGACGGCCTCGATGGTGCGCTTATGCCAAGCCAGATTTATCATAGGGGTCTTGTGATTGCGTATGCAGTCAACGAACTCGTCGATGAGGCCGATCCATTCGTCAAAATAGGTATATTGAACTGTATAGCGGTCATTCGGAGCACCGTTGTGATAAACGTTGGGTCCGAAAGAGTCAACGAGCATCACACCTTTCTCTCCGCTGATATTGAAGTTCACCTCCATTCTCTTGGGGAAGATTTCCCAACCGGGGGCGGGAACTTTGAGACGTTCCTCGAGACGTGACCAGGAAGGGTCGAGCAGGAAGCTGACACCGTTTTTCATCTTGCCGTTTACAAGAATCACGTCCTCCTCTTCGATGTCGGCACGGATATTGGGACCTACCTGCGCATAAATGTATTCATAATCACTGCCGGTCAGCCAACGAATCATATCGAAAATATGAGGATGGTCACAGAGGGCACCGCCGCAGAAACGATGGTCACCTTCACGCAGAGGAACGCGTTTTCCATAACTCAGTTCAGGTACACCCTGCCAGGGGAATGCCCACACGGGAGAGAGGGTGATGTTGGTGGCGTTGAAAGAGGTGACCTTACCGAGCGCTTTGTCGGCAAAGAGTTTTTTCATACGGTCCACTACAGGATTATAGTGCATTTCAAGCTCTATCTGGAAAACGATAAAGGACTTTTCCACCACTTCCATCATCTCGGCATACTCATTCATATCGAATGTGGGAATCTTCATGGAAAGGATGTGAATACCGCGTTTGGCACAGTTCTTAACCTGCTCCAGATGACGGCTGTTCGCAGAAGCGATAACCACTGCTTCGATTTCGGGATGGGCATCGAACATTTCATCATCGCTCATATAGCAAGGGATGGTATTGTATCCGTAATGATAAAATACGTCACGAACTTCCTCTGTCTCAGCAGATACCGCTACCCAATCAAGTGCCGGATTATCGTGCAGGGTCTGGAAATATTTTCTTGTATGTCCGTGGGTAAGGGACAGAATAGCTATTTTTACAGGTTTCATAGTGCCATTTTTTTATGTTCTTTGTCGGATTCAAAAGCCATTTCCACAAGTTTGTTAAGGTGCAGATGCTGCGCCTGATGCGCGGCTGCGGTCGATTTGTCTTTCAGGAATTCAAAATGGGCGCGTACCCATTCGATTTCTTTTTCATCCAGACCATACAGTTCATGGTCGGTATCCTTGAACTGCTGAACACCGTCATCAGTGTACAGATAAATGGAATGCTGAGGAATCTGAGTATCGACCACGATATCACTGGCCACCCCGCGGCGGGCGATGATTTCGTGACGGTCCACTTCGGGATTGGCGGACGAAAGCTGATTCCCGACCTCCACGCTTCCGATTACACCGCTCTTCATAGTAACTACGACACTTCCGCTGCGTCCGTCGGTGAAGGCGGCATTGAGCGCTGCGATGGAATCATCCATTACATATTCACAAAGGTCGAATTCACGGTAAAGAAGGTCTGCCAGGGCAGTCTTCTCATCTGTCAGATGGCAGAAACGCAGAAGGCAGGGATCCTCTACGATTCTGGTGGTGACCAGTTTCTTGAGCTCAACGAATTTGCGGTTCATTCTCCAACACTGGAGGGGAAGTTCGCTTTCCAAATCCTCTTTGGTATAAGGAACTGAATACTTGTCCAACAGTTTGACAAGGGCTTCTTTGACTTTTTCCATTTTTACAGACATTTAACGCGGGGGAAATATTTCTTCATATAAGCAGCGTTCACTGCATCTCCGCCTGGTTTGTTGGCACTCATCCATACAGGAGGCGTCACACCCTGCTTGAGACACTTGTCGATAGTTTCGATTTCAAGCCAGTGAGCGATATAGAAATCGACGATGTTCGAAACGGGACCGAAGGAACGGTCAAATCCGTCGATGTCCATAAGTGTATCACCTACGGGGTTATAGTCATCTATGCATACATCGGCATAATCGAACAGATTCTTCTTGTTCGGATGTCTGATGATATGGTCGGCAGGCATCTCGTTCTGCCAGTATGAACTGCTGACTGCGATAATTTTCGCACCCGCCTTCTTGGCCTCTTCAGCTGCATCGATGGTGGCGGGATTGATACCGATATTATGGAAAATGATGAAAACTTCACCCGGCTGTACCTTATAATACTTTACGATACTGCTTCCGTAATTTACCGTACGCTCAAGTTCGAGGTACTTGGTAGCTTGATTGAATACGGAAAGACCCGTTTCCATAATGGGGTTGATATTGGCCAGACCACCGGCACGGAAGAACATTTCTCCCATAACCAGTGTGGTGTGTCCGCCACCTCCGTAAACGTGAATCAGTTCATCTTTCTTTATGGCTTCTACCATCAGGTCGCTCGCCTTGCTGATATTCTCAGCCTGTTTGGCCCTAACTTCTTCGAGAATGGCTTCTGCTTTCTCCAGAAAGCCCAAATCCGGTTTCTGCATATTCTGTTTTATTTTTTAAGTGAATATTCGGGTAACAGGACTTCACCATAGGCTTCGCCCAGTTTGTTCCATACGTCAAGAGCGTGGGGAGCGGCCAGAACCGTTCCGTGACCACCTCTGTAAGTCCAAGCGAAGAGGCTTTCGACACCCATATCGTCATAAAGATGAACCACCTCCCTGATACGGTCGAGGTTTTCGGGTTCCTGATAGTAACCCATAAGCCATCTCTGATTACTTTGCC
>JAGHUZ010000294.1 GCA_018064575.1 Candidatus Minthomonas equi | reverse complement strand
CTCCATATAGGTCATCTCGTAAGTATTATGATGCTCCGACACCTCCAGAACTGCGGACATCGGCCCATAGCACTGGTAGGCGGTGCCACAGGAATGATAGGGGACCCGTCTATGAAATCCGCGGAAAGGAATCTCCTCGATGAAGCTACTCTCCGCCATAATCAGGAAGCCATCAAGAAGAAGCTTTCCCGCTTCCTTGACTTCGACAGCGATGCCCCTAATGCGGCCATTCTGGTCAACAACTATGACTGGATGAAGGATTACGGATTCCTGAATTTCATCCGCGACATAGGCAAGCACATCACCGTAAATTATATGATGGCCAAAGACTCTGTCAAGAAGAGACTCAGCGGTGAGGGACGCGAAGGAATGTCCTTCACTGAATTCTCGTACCAGCTGCTTCAGGGATATGACTTTATGTACCTGTACGAACACGAGAACTGCCGTCTCCAGATGGGAGGAAGCGACCAATGGGGAAATATCACCACCGGGACCGAACTCATCAGGAGAAAGCTCAACGGAGAAGCCTATGCCATGACTTGCCCCCTTATAAAAAAGGCGGACGGAACCAAGTTCGGAAAGACCGAAAAGGGGAATGTATGGCTCTCGGCGGAATATACCTCTCCTTACACATTCTATCAGTTCTGGCTGAATGTCGCTGACGATGACGCGGAAAAATACATCAAGATTTTCACTATGCTGGACGAAGCCACCATAAACGCAGCCATTGAAGAGCACCGTCAGGCTCCCCATATGCGCAGCCTCCAGAAACTGCTGGCCAGAGAAGTCACCGTTATGGTGCACGGACAGGAAGAATATGACAAAGCTGTGGCGGCCTCCAATATGCTGTTCGGCAAATCCACTTCCGAGGCTCTCCGCACCCTTGACGAAATGACTTTCCTCTCCGTATTCGACGGGGTTCCGCAGTTCACGCTCCAGAAAAATATATTGCCCTCGGGCATAATCGATATGCTCTCGGTAAATACCACATTCTTCCCCTCCAAGGGAGAATGCCGGAAGATGATTCAAGGCGGAGGAGTTTCCATAAACAAGGATAAGGTGGCAGATATCAACCGCCAGCTGACGGAAGAGGATCTTCTTCAGGGAAAATACATTCTCGCCCAAAAGGGCAAGAAAGATTATGCTATCCTCAAATTCGTTTAAATTATGGAAGGCGAAAGCACACGACAGCTCAAAGTGGCACGACAGCTCCAGAAAGACCTTGCCGAAATCATCCGCTCACGCGGTATGGCCGCATTCGCCGGAGCTATGGTGACCGTCAGCGGGGTTAAAATCACTCCGGACCTGGCCAATGCGAAAGTGTATGTCAGTATCTTTCCCTCTTCAAAAACCACTGAGGTGATGAAAATCATCGAAGAGAACAGCAGGGCTTTCCGCGGAGAACTCGGACGACCGGTATCCAAGCAGCTCCGCATCGTCCCGGAACCGCTGTTTCTCGTGGATGACTCTCTGGACTACGTGGAGCATATCGAGGAACTTCTCAAGAAGTAAGATGCAACTTTCATCTCTGATAGCGAAACGCTACCTTCTGGCCAGAAAGTCGCATAATGTCATCAATGTGATATCGCTCATCAGCGGTGTGGGGATAGCCGTCGGGACTTGCGCGCTCATAATAGTTATGTCCGTTTACAACGGCTTCGAGGATATCGTCAGAGATGTGTATCAGGCGACTGAAGCCGATTTTGTCATCTACCCCGCTTCCGGCAAATGTTTCTCACCGCAATGTGCGCCCATCGATTCCATTCGCGAGAGTGAATTCACTGCCGGTCTTTTCGAAGTGGTCAGCGAGAAAATGTTCCTGACATACGGTCATTCGCAGAGTATAGTGACGGTCAAGGGAGTAGATACCACCTACCGCACTTCATCCATTTCCCAGGGCATCATCGATGGGAAATTCCTGCTGTATGAAGGAGAAATACCTTCCGCTGTCGCAGGCCGCGGCATCGCGCGCAAACTGAACATTTCACCTCACTTCGTCGAGCCCTTGAATCTCTATCTCCCGTCACGCAGCAGAAAGATTTCCCTCGTAAACCCTATGGCTTCGCTCAATACGCGCAAACTCTTCGTCACAGGAATCGTATCCATCGAGCAAAGAACTGATAACGAACTGATTATCATCCCTATAGCAGAAGCCCGAAAACTTACCGAATATACTGATGAAGTCAGCTTTCTGGAACTGTTCATCAAAGAAGGTGCGGATATTCAGGCAGCAGAAAAGAAGTTCAGGGCCATTCTGGGAGATGACTTCAGCCTTAAAAACAGGTACCAGCAGAATGAAACCGTTTACAGGATGATGAAGTACGAAAAAGCGGCCATCTATTCCATTCTTCTTTTCATAATAATCATCATTTCCTGTAATGTATTCGGTTCTCTGACTATGCTTATAATCGAAAAAAAAGATGACATAGAGACTCTCAGAAGTATGGGAGCCAGAGAATCGCTTCTCAAGAAAATATTCATTCAGGAAGGATGGATGATAACCCTGTATGGAATCGCCGTCGGAACGGTGACCGGCATAATTCTGACTCTGATTCAGCAGGTTTTCGGAGTCATCCGGCTGCCCGGGAATTATCTGGTTTCATACTACCCGGTATCACTGCAGATTCAAGACATCATACTGACGGTATTCAGTGTCGCTCTGATAGGATTCATTATCGCCTGCATCCCCTCATTAAAAACTTTTGGAAAAAAATCGTAATTTTTTTCACTTCTTATGCAACGAAAACCCTGCGACCTGCATCTATTAGTCAGGTTTAGGTTTTAGTACGTAAAAAGAGGCGGCCGGCGTAGCAGACGGTTGTCTCTTTTTTATTTTCTGGCAGATGTCCCGGAAAAATTTCGTGAGGCGGACGGAACTTTTTTTATCAAACTTATCGCCAGAATGATAATTCCTGCAGTGATGAACGGGATACTGAGCCACTGGCCCATATCCAGACTCATATTCTGCTCGAAGGCCACCTGGGGCTCCTTTATGAACTCTATGATGAATCTGGCCCCGAAAAGCAGTATCAGGAACACTCCGAACAGAGTTCCTTTCTTGAGAGAAGGAAGACACTTTTTATAGAGAAGCAGCAGGAACAGTCCTATGAGCAGATAACTTGAGGCTTCGTAAAGCTGCGTGGGATGCTTGGCGACGGTTTCTCCGGCCCTGACGAAAATGAAGCCCCAGGGAAGTTCCGTGGCATCTCCGTAGATTTCCGAATTGAAAAGATTACCGAGACGTATGAACATTCCCGCGAAGCAGACAGGAATGACCAGACGGTCCATAAGCCACATAAAATCGAAACCGAATTTCCTGCCGTACTTTCCGGAAAGCCATATCATCGCTATAAGTACACCTATGGCTCCTCCGTGGGAGGCCAGTCCCCCACGCCACACCATCAGGATTTCTTCGGGATGTTCCGCGAAATAATAATGAGGGTCATAAAAACACACGTGCCCGAGACGGGCTCCGACTATGGTTCCTATCAGCAGGGCATACAACATAGGGTCCATAAGCGCCTCATTCACGTTCTCCCTCCTGAGGAATGATTTCATTATCAGATATCCCACAGGGAACAGTCCTGCCACGAAAAGGAGTGAGTACCATCTCAGGGAAAAACTTCCTATATGAAAGATGGCGGGATCCACATCCCAAGTCACAGACATCAAAAGATTCATCATTTCAAAACAGATTATTATCGTACCAGACGTGTAAATACACTCAAAGGAAGCATCCTGCCGAAACGGTCCTTCAGCAGGAGTTCACCGGATACGCGGCGGCCGGAACTGCCGAACGCACAGCCCGTCAATGTATCGGCCAGCATCGCAGAATATCCGTTGGAATAGAGATTGAGCACGAGAAAACTGTCCATCGGAGAGAGAATTCTCGCACACTCCTTCAGCAAGTCGTTCAGACATTCGTCCAATTTCCATCTTTCTCCGTCGGGACCGTGACCATAAGCCGGAGGGTCCAGCATTATTCCGTCATACAGATTTCCCCGTCTGGCCTCCCTGCGGACGAATTTCAGTGCATCTTCGACTATCCATCGAATGCCGTCCAAACCACTTTTTTCCATATTTCCGTGCGCCCAGGTAACCACCTGCCTCACGGAATCGAGATGGGTCACATCCGCACCGGCAGCACAAGCCGCCACCGACGCCGCCCCCGTATAGGCAAAGAGGTTCAGCACCTTGGGCCTGCGATTGACTCTGGTGACCGGAGGCAGTGACGCGAACGCATCGCCGCCTGCGGCAAGAGTATCTTCTCCATCAAGCGTGCCCATCCCCCTTAAACGGGAAATCTGGGAATAAATGAAATCCCAGTTCGGAGACTGCTCGGGGAATACGCCCACGTGCTTGAAAGAGGTCAGGCCGAGACGCAGATTGAAATGCAGCGAAGGGGATACGGGGCCTCCCTGATACGAAATGTTCCAATTCTCGGGCATCGGTTTCAGAATATTCCAGGTTCCGCTGTCCTCCTTGCCGGCTTTTCCGAATCCGGCACCGGGAGTAAAGCGGGTATGAGCCATCTTTCTCCATTCTCCTTCAGAAAGTTTTCTATCCCAGAGAGCCTTCGGTTCCGGACGTGCCAAAACAAAACTCCCGAAACGTTCGAGTTTCTCGAAGTTTCCGGAGTCTATCAGTTCGTAATCTTTCCAGTTATTGGAGGGAGCTTCAAGAATCATTTCCCTAACAGCATCCGCAGTTAACACGGCAGTAAGCTGTAAGCGCTACCGTAACGAACATCAGGAAGAGAATGGTGGCCACGATGTAACCTAGGCATTTGAGCCTCTTAATCCAGATGTCATTATTCCAGCCGACTGTCTGGAATGCACTCCAGAAGCCGTGGGTAAGATGAAACCAGACTGCCGCGAACCAAATGATGTATGCTGCTACTGTCCATCCGCTGCTGAATGTCATCTCCATAAGTCGGATGGGGTCCATTTCCTCTCCGCCGACAAACATCTGAAGCTGCATCTTCGCCCAGAAATGGGTGAGATGAAGAGCTATTCCGAGCAGGACGATAATGCCAAGAACAAGCATATTACGCGCGGCCCAGTTGTCAGCCTGCGCTTTATTGGATACTGCATATCTCTGATTTCCACGAGCCTTGAGGTTCGTAATGCTGAGCCAGAAAGCCCAGATGATATGAATGATGAACCCGGCGGCGAGGACAGGTGTCATCACTGTAACTACAGGCAGTGCCATAAATTCGCATCCGCCGGCGAAAAGCTGGGGATCTATCACATAACAGAAATTGATAGTCGCGTGAAGGCAGAGAAAAACGATCAGAAACAGACCGGTTATACTCATAAAGAGTTTTTTCCCGATAGAAGATGTATATATGCTTCCCATATAAATAAACAGTATTTGATTTTTATTCGGATTATTTTGCAAATATACTCCCTAAGTTGAAATTTTCATAATCTTTGACTACTTTTGTTTTCGATAAATGGTAAATTTGATATGAAATATAAGCGAATCCTTTTGAAACTCAGTGGAGAAAGCCTCGGCGGACCCGACGGGAAGGGCATCGACGAAAAAGTAATGGCCGCCTATGCCGCTGAGATAGCCGCCGTCGTCAAGGCCGGCACACAGGTCGGAATAGTCATCGGCGGAGGAAACATTTTCAGGGGACTTTCAGGTGTCGGAAAGGGATTTGACCGCGTCCGCGGTGACCAGATGGGAATGCTGGCCACTGTCATTAACAGCATAGGGCTTTCTATGGCCATAAAAAGTGCAGGAGTAGAGGCCGAAGTGTTCACATCCACTCCGATGATGCCTGTCGCCCGTTATTATAACAGCACTGAAGCCGTGAAGAAAATGGAAGAGGGGGCCGTGGTACTTATTGCCGGAGGCACGGGGAATCCTTTCTTCACCACGGATTCCGCATCCGCACTGAGAGCCTGCGAAATAGGGGCCGATGCCCTGCTTAAAGGGACAAGGGTGGATGGCATCTACACTGCCGACCCCGAAAAAGATCCGGCTGCCACCAAATATGACAGACTTTCCTTCGACAAATGTCTTGCCGACGGACTGAAGATTATGGACAGTACAGCTTTCGCTCTCTGCAGGGACAATAATATGAAAATCATAGTCTTCGATATGAACCGTCAGGATAATCTGAGCAGGCTTGTGTCCGGTGACGAATCGGTCGGGACCATAGTGGAAAAATAACAAAACAACAGCAGATATATGATTGACAATTCTAAAGACATCATCGCCTCCGCATCGAAAAAGATGAAGGATGCAGTCAGGTTTCTGGAGGAAGACCTCAAGACCTACCGTGCAGGCAAGGCCAATCCTGCCGTATTCAATTCAGTGACCATCAGCTACTATGGTACTGATACGCCCATCCCCAATGCGGCCAGCATTACTGTCCCGGATGCCAAGACTATGCTCATACAGCCCTGGGACCGTTCACTTATCAAGGCTATGGAAAAAGCCATTATGGATGCCAATCTCGGTTTCACTCCACAGAATAACGGAGAGACTATACGCATAAACATCCCCCCCATCACTGAGGAGCGCAGAAAAGAACTTGTAAAAAAGGCCCGTACAGCAGGCGAAACGTGTAAAGTATCCGTCAGGAATGCCCGCCGCGATGCTATGGAGACACTGAAGAAAGCCATCAAGGACGGGATGCCCGAAGATGTCGAAAAAGATGCTGAAGCAGCCGTACAAAAAGAAGTTGACGCCATATCCAAGCAGATAGACGTCATACTCGCCAATAAGGAAAAGGAAATAATGACAGTCTGATTATCCTATCAGGTCATTGTACATTTTCCTGCAGTCTTTCAACATCCGGCGGAGTTTTCTGTCGGATGTTAATTTTATGTCAGAAACCAGCAGGCGGAATGACCGGAGCGCATCGTGACACCAATGATAGGCAGGGATAAGAAGTATGCAGAAAGCCAAGGCCCATTCCCAGTCCAGAAAAAAGAATGAAGCTATACCGTATATTACCAAGAGAAGCGGCCACAGCAGAAGCTGTGTAACGAAACGTATGGAATTTATGAATGCATAATCAGGCATTTTTTTATGAAGGAATGACGACAGACCGACCACCGGCAGTACCAATATTCCCATAGGAATGGTATAAACGCCTGTCAAGAGCAAGGCCACCCCCCTCCACATCGCGGTCAGTACAGGCACTCTGGACATCATAGACATAACACTGATACCTGATTCTTCCCTGCGCAGTTTCAGTTCCCCGGCTTTTTCGAGCAACGATTCAGCTTCTTCCCTATGTTCTTCCCTTAACTTCATTACGTCGGAAACTATCCGTTTGGACGCCATTTCCCGGCGTACCAGAACCGAACCGCTCCTGAAAGGCATCCTGAGCATATATTTTCTGGTCTCTATCCTGGTTAGTTCGAGCATACTCTCATACCACTGGTCATCAGGAATGTAAAGGATGATGTCTTTCATCTTGTCGGACAAGTCGGCCTTCATCAAGTTCATCAGTTCGGGCTTGGTCAGGTCGGGATGATTATTTATGACATCCTTTACATTGATGGGGTCGCCCACCCTCATCAATACAGTGCTTCTGAATCTGAAATAACTGCCATATTCCAGTCCGAGCGGCACTATGTAGAGAGGCATCTCATCCTTGAGAAGTTCCTGCGCTTCCAATGCTATTCTGAAAATTCCCTTTCCAAGCGGAAGAAGAGAGTGCTTGGTTCTGTGAGTGCCTTCGGGAAGTATGCAGAATGGGACACCGTCCTTGAGAACGTCCGCCGCCTTGTGTATGGTCGCGTCATTCTTACGCACCTCTTCCATACCATCACGGCTGCGCATAATGGGCATAATGCGCAGAAAGTACAGGAAACGTGCGACTTTGGGATTCTTGAAAATGTCCGCCCGGGCTACGAACACTTTCGGTTTCTCATCTATCGCCAAAACCACAAGAGCGTCCATAAGGGCGTTCGTGTGGTTTGGAGCATAGATGACCGCACTGTTCTGAGTTATCTTTTCGATTCCGGAATACTCTATTCTCTTATACGCCCTGTGAAGAAGAAAATCACTATACTTCTTCAACAGAGAATAAACGAAATCCTTATCCTGAATCTTCAACCTCATAGCGGTAATGAGGAATCAGTTATTCGCGAATGGCCTTGATGCCGGGAAGTTCGATTCCTTCAAGATATTCGAGCATAGCGCCGCCGCCTGTGGAAACGTAGCTGACCTTGTCTGCATAGCCCATCTGGGTAACAGCGGCCACGGAGTCACCTCCACCGACCAGAGTGAATGCACCTTTTTCCGTAGCTTCCTTCAGAATGCCGGCGATGGCATTAGTACCCTTGGCGAAATTTGGCATTTCGAATACGCCTACAGGACCGTTCCAAAGAATGGTCTTCGATTTCATAAGAACATCTTTGAATATTTCGACAGATGCGGGAGCGGCATCCACACCTTCCCATCCATCGGGAATTTCCGTGGCACGACACAGCATAGTGTTGGCATTGTTGTCAAATGCATCGGCAGCCACCACTTCGTCGGAGAAATAAAGTTTCACGCACTTTTCTTCAGCCTTCTTCATAATATCGAGAGCCAGCTGAATCTGATCGTCCTCACAGAGAGAATTACCTATCTTTCCTCCCTTGGCCTTGGCGAAGGTATAAACCATACCGCCACCGATTATCATATTGTCAACGAGACCGAGAAGGTGCTCTATGATACCGATTTTCGAGGACACTTTCGAGCCGCCGAGAATAGCGGTGAGAGGACGTTCGGGACTGCCGAGGACGGTATCGATGGCCTTGATTTCACCTTCCATCACGTAACCGAACATCTTGTCATTCGGGAAATATTTGGCTATGAGAGCCGTAGAGGCGTGAGCGCGGTGAGCTGTTCCGAAAGCGTCATTTATGTAGCAGTCAGCATAGGAGGCAAGTTTCTTTACGAAATCTTTCTGTTTTTCCTTCACTTCTGCCTTGGCGGCCTTCTTCATTTCATCAGTAGCGTCTTCTGCCAGTCCTCTGGGTTTTCCCTCTTCTTCCGCATAGAAACGGAGGTTTTCAAGAAGAAGCACTTCTCCGGGTTTGAGGGCCGCGGCCTGGGCGTCAGCCTTCATACAGTCTTCACAAAACTGAAGCTTCGCACCGAGAAGTTCCTCCACGCGATAGATGATATGTTTCAGAGAAAATTTGTCAGCAGGTCCTTTCGGACGGCCCAGATGGGACATTATGATGAGAGAACCACCTTTTTCAAGAACTTTTTTCAATGTGGGGATGGCAGCGCGGATACGGGTGTCATCGGTGATTTTGAAATCCCCGTCCAAGGGAACGTTGAAATCGACTCTGACTATGGCCTTCTTGCCGGCGAAGTCATAATTGCTAATGTTCTGCATAATGTATTATTGATTTAAAAAGTATGTGCTTTGAAGTCGCAAATGTAATAATTTTTGGAAAAAGCAGAGACTTCTTAATCACCTTCGACTCCGCCACCCTAACGATTTCTTTGCATCCTGAAAGCATCCGTCCTCAGGGCTGCGTGACGCCTTCGGCAAAGCCCTGCTGACGGATGCTTTTCAGTCTGCTGCGTCCCGGTGGCATCGTTTTTACTTTCATGTCCGTTTTCTTTTCCATTATTGCACTCGAAATGATGATTCATTAATTCAAAGACTGTGCGGCGTATGGA
>JAGHUZ010000273.1 GCA_018064575.1 Candidatus Minthomonas equi | reverse complement strand
GAATATAGAGCCAAGATTGACGATAAAGGGAGACTGGTCTTTCCATCTGCATTCAAAGCCGTTATGGGAGAGACTCCTCTTCATTTCATAGTCAAGAAAGATCCTTTTGACCCCTGTTTGTGCATATACACCGATAATGAGTGGGAGAAAATGTCTGAAGACATCAAGTCAAAACTTAATTTCTTCAACCCTGAGCACAACAGATTATGGAGAATTTTCATGAGCAACCGGGCAGCTGTCGAACCGGACCCGAAACTTGGAAGAATCGCGATACCGAAACAACTTCTCGATATGATTCAGGTCAAAAAAGAAGTTGTATTCAAAGGTCTGGACCACAAAATAGAGCTTTGGTCCGCAGAACTGTCCGATTCAATGGCAAGTGAACCGGAAGATGAAGCCCTTCTTGCAGAACGCATACTCGGATAATGATTGAACCGACATATCATATACCTGTCCTTCTTGATGAAAGTCTGGAAGCACTTGACATCAAGGATGATGGCGTGTACGTCGACTCCACTCTCGGAGGAGGCGGACACACCAGGGGAATTCTGTCGAGACTCGGAAAAAAAGGAAAACTGATAGTTTTCGACAGGGATGCCGAGGCCATACGTAATGCACCGGATGATTCCAGAGTCATCCCTGTACACAATAATTTCCGGTTCATTCATAATTTCATCCACTATCTCGGTTTTGAGCAGGTGGACGGCATATTGGCTGATTTGGGCGTCTCTTCCCATCAGTTCGACACTTCCGAAAGGGGATTTTCCTTCAGATTCGAGGATGCCGAACTGGATATGCGGATGAACACAATGGGGAAAATCACCGCCAAAGACATTCTGAATCATTTTGAAGAAGAAAAAATAGCGGACATTCTCCATCGGTACGGAGAACTTGAAAACAGCCGTCGGGCAGCAAGTCTTATATGCAAGTCCCGGGCTGTCAGACCGATTCAGACCAGCAAAGACTTGACAGAAGCACTTAACAGCATTCTTCCGCCTGTGAACGGGCACAAGGTTCTGGCCAGAATTTATCAGGCACTCCGAATCGAGGTCAACGGAGAGATGAGTTCTCTCGAGCATTTCCTTGACGGTGCCGCGCTTTCCCTGAACAAAGGAGGGCGTTTCGTCATCATAACCTACCATTCCCTGGAAGACAGGATGGTGAAGAATTTCATCAAATCGGGGAAAGCGGGCGGCAGTGACGAAAGTCCGGAAATGAGGATTTACGGAATCAGGAAGCCGATGGTCAAGGCGCTTAACCGCAAGCCTATCGTTCCATCAGAAAATGAAATCAGAAACAACACCAGAGCTAGAAGTGCAAAATTGAGAATATGCGAAAAACTGTAATCAAAGGATTATTCGGAGGCAAGATATTGCTTATGCTCTCCACGCAGTGGAAACTGGTGGTGTATGTTTTCATACTCCTGTTCATATACATTTCCGTACACTATCGTGTCAGTGACAAGGCACTTGACATCCTTGACAATGACCAGAAGATAAAAGAGCTGAAAACCGACTACACTACACGGTTTTCCGAAATGCAGGAATTGACCACGGCCCAACAGACCGAAGCGATTCTGCGAAACATTAATTCAGAACTGCACGTTCCGACTACACCTCCGTTGGTAGTATCCGGAAAATGAGATATCGCTTATGATGGAAGACGAAGCTAAAAAAAGGTACATCGCGACTTTCAGGGTATTTTTCTTTATCCTGACGGGCATGATGCTATATGCCTGTGTCCGAATCGTCTACTTGCAGTACTACGCTGAAGACCGTTACAGCATCGAGGATGAATATCGGACCTACACGCTCAATCCGTCCAGGGGAACCATTTTCTCGTATGACGGGAAGCCTCTGGCCATCAGCATAACCGACAATGAAATTTATATGGACCTGAGGGTGCAGAGCGATTCGCTGTTCCAGGCGGATTACAAGGCTCTGGCAGATTCCCTTTCCGCATTATTCCAGGACCGGAGTCCGAAAGAATATCAGACTTATCTGCTGAATTGCCGTTCAGGCAAGAAAGGACCTGACGGAAAAAAATACAATCCCGGCTATGCCCGACTGGGGAACAGAAACCTCATTTATCCCGAAGCCGAACGCCTCAAACGTTTCCCGATATTGTGCCTGGGCGCAAATAAAGGGGGAAGAATCATAAATCCAAAGGAGAAAAGAGAACTTCCCTACGGGAGCCTGGCCAGAAAAGTGGTGGGTTCCATAAACCAGAACGGTCAGGGTTCGGGACTTGAAAAAAGTTTCGACTACCGCCTCAGGGGGACTAAAGGTGAAAGAAAGCGATACAGACAAAACGGAGGAGTCGTCCCCGTACAAGGGCTTCGATACAAACCGGCCGAAGACGGAACAGACATACGCACCACCATTGACATCGCCATTCAGGAAGCCGCGGAAAAAGCCCTTAGGGAACAGCTTGCCATTTCCGAAGTTCTCGAAGGAGGCACTGCAGTCGTAATGGATGTCAAAACGGGAGCCATCCGTGCTCTTGCCAATTTGAAACGGATGTCTGACGGTTCGTTTTCCGAGTCGTACAACTATGCCACGGGACATCCTACAGAGCCTGGTTCGACATTGAAACTCAGTTGTCTGCTGGCTATGCTGGAAGACGGCTATGCGACACTGGATACCCCCGTCAGCGGCTTGAACGGCACCTGGTACTACGGGAAATCACACACCAAATTCTCCGACACCAAACCCGGCGGATACGGAGAGATGACCGTCAAAACCGCTTTTGAACATTCATCCAACGTGGCCTTCAGCCAGTTGGCTGTCCGATACTATGAAAATGACCCGGAAGCATATCTTGACAGAATACACAGTATGAAACTCGGCGTCAAGTTGAATCTCGAAATCGGTGAAGACGCCCCCTCCACATTTCATTCCCCGGGCGACGGAATCTGGAGTGAGACCACTCTTCCTATGATGGGTATCGGTTATGGCGTTCTGCTCACACCCCTCCACACACTCACCCTTTACAATGCCGTGGCCAATGACGGAAAAATGATGAAGCCTTTTCTGGTCGAAGCATTCTGTAAGGACGGAAAGGATATAGAAACGTTCCAGCCTACCGTAATCAGCGCATCCATCTGTTCGAAAAACACCATCATAGAAGCTAAAAAAGCTCTCAGAGGCGTAGTTACCGATGGTACGGCCAAAATCTGCAACGATGAGCGTTACCACATTTCAGGAAAGACAGGCACCGCGCAGATAGCCTATCAGGAGGGAGCCAGGATGGTTTACAAAGACGCGGCAGGAAGAAAGAAACATCAGGCATCATTTGCCGGCTTCTTTCCCTCAGAAAACCCAAAATATTCCTGCATAGTCGTCCTTTATTCCGGAAAAACATCGGGGAATTTCTATGGAGCATCCTGGGCCGGGCCGGTATTCAAAAAAATCGCTGACCGGATTTATGCCACTCACCCCGGATGGAGCGATTCGCTGAGTTCCGATGATTTCGACTGGAAAGCCGACCAGACCGATGGAATCAATGAATATATTTCACGACAGGAAAACACGGTCGAAGGTGTGGTACCCGATGTCTGTGGATTGGGACTGAGAGATGCTCTCAGACTGTTGGAGAACAACGGATACAAAGTCAGTTTCTCAGGAATCGGAAAGGTCACAGCCCAGCAGCCCGAAGCCGGTTCATTCCTCGAAAGACAAGGACACATAAACATTATTCTTCAGGAAAATGAAAACGGAAAGAATATTTGAAAACATTCCGATACTTGATACCATCGGAGCTTCATGCCTGGAAATCAGTTCCATTACCTGCGACTCGCGGGAATGCGTACAGGGTTCCCTTTTCATAGCGATTCCCGGATTTGAAGCAGACGGCCACACTTTCATCGGAAAGGCCGCTGAAAATGGTGCCGTGGCTGTAGTCTATCAAGATAACTCCTATTCTGAAAAAATAAGGGAACTGGGTTTGACCGGATTCCTTCTGGAAGATACCAGAAGCAGTCTCTCTGCCCTGGCGGACAATTTCTTTCTCCATCCATCGCGTGAAATCGACCTTATCGGGATTACCGGAACCAATGGTAAAACGACCATCGCCACCCTCCTGTTCCGCCTGTTTACCCGTATGGGCTACGGTTGCGGACTTCTTTCCACAATCGCGAACTACATAGGGGATACAGTATTTCCCACCACCAATACCACGCAAAATCCCATAGCCATCAATTCCCTTCTGCGCAAAATGGTGAACCGAGGCTGTCAATACTGCTTTATGGAGGTCAGTTCACACTCTCTGCACCAGAACCGCGTGTCGGGTTTGAAATTCAGGGGAGCAGTGTTCACGAACATCACACACGACCACCTCGACTACCACAAGACTTTTACAGAATACATCCGCTGCAAGAAAATGCTCTTCGATATGCTGCCGCAGGGAGCATTCTCCATCATCAATGCAGACGACCGCAATGGGAGCGTAATGGTACAGAATACCGCTTCGGAAGTATATTTCTACTCCGCTTCCAGAAAAGCGGATTTCAATGTCAAAATCCTGGAAAAGAGTATAGACGGTTCCCTTCTTGAACTTGACGGACGCCAGGTCTGGACCAGATTCATCGGTGCCCACAACGCATATAACATAGCGGCGGTTTACGGCGTGGCGAGAATGCTTGGCACCGACCGCGACGAGACTCTGAGAATCATCAGTTCACTCGAATCAGTCTCCGGAAGACTCGAATATATAAATGGAGGTGATGATTTGACAGCAGTAATCGATTATGCGCATACCCCGGATGCACTGGAAAACGTACTGAAAACACTCAAGGACATTTCCGAGGGACGCACTCTGATGGCAGTTTTCGGCTGCGGTGGAAACAGGGACAAAACCAAAAGGCCGGAAATGGCGGCCATCGGAGCCAAATATTCGGACAGGCTCATAATAACTTCGGACAATCCCCGTTTCGAAAAGCCCGAAGACATAATAGAGGATATGAAAGCAGGCCTCACCACCGTGGAGAAATCAAGAACTCTGTTCATAAGCGACAGAAAAGAAGCCATCCGCACAGCATTGATTACAGCTCCGAAAGGTTCAATAATCCTAATAGCAGGCAAGGGACACGAAGATTACCAAATCGTTAACGGGATCAAATCACATTTCGATGATAAGGAAGTGGTAAGAGATTTCTTCTCTAAAATTAACAAATAGCGGCAGACACAATGATATATCATCTCATACAGTATTTAAACGAACATTTCGATTTTCCCGGGTCCGGCCTGATGCAGTATATTACCTTCAGGGCCATTCTCGGTTCAGTCACAGCCATCATCATCGCCCTGTGTGCCGGTATGCCTGTAATCAGAAGATTGAAAAGCCGCAGGAGAATGGAAGAGCAGCGAAAACTCGGCGTAAGTGGAGAGAATCTGAAAGAAGGCGTCCCCTCTATGGGAGGTCTGCTGATAATTATGTCTATCTGCATCCCAGTCCTGCTTTTCGGTGATTTGACCAACATTTACAATCTGCTGCGCCTCCTAACCACACTATGGCTCGGCATTCTCGGATACCTCGACGATTATCTGAAAATTCACGGCCGTGAGATAAGGGACAGAGGAACCGGAATCCTGTTCAGGATATCAGAAAAACCGTCTTGTCCCACAGACAAGGGAGGACTCTCTGGAAAGTTCAAAATCGCCGGACAGATTATAATCGGGCTCATCATCGCCTACGCAGCATCCTTTCACCACGACATCACTTCCAGCGAAGGGTTCTTAACCACCATCCCGTTTGTAAAAGGCAATGAATTCAATTATGCCTGGCTCATTCCCGGTGACGGTCCGATAGCATCGATTCTGGAATTCGTCGCATATATGATTATCATAGTCTTCATAATAACAGCGGTCTCCAACGGAGCTAACCTCACAGACGGGAAAGACGGCCTCTGTGCAGGAACATCCGCGATAGTGACCGCGACTCTGGGCATTCTGGCCTATCTCTCCGGCAATATTATCTATGCAGACTATCTGAATATAATGTACCTGCCCCAAATCGGAGAAGTGGCCATTTTTATGTCCATCGCCACAGGTGCTCTGCTGGGATTCCTCTGGTTCAATTCCTACCCGGCCCAAATCTTTATGGGAGATACCGGCAGCCTGTGTCTGGGGGGAATAATAGCAGTGGCTTCCATCCTTATCAAGAAAGAACTGATGCTCCCCATACTCTGCGGCATTTTCCTGATAGAAGCACTGTCTGTAATCATCCAAAGATTCTGGTTCAAAATCACGAAAAGAAAATACGGACAGGGTAGGCGCGTGTTCAGAATGACGCCACTGCACCATCATTTCGAAAAACAAGGTATCGAAGCAGCCATAATGAAGCCGTCAAATCCGCACCACGAAGCGAAAATAGTAATGCGTTTCTGGCTTGTCGGCATAATCCTGGCCGTTCTGACCATAATAACACTTAAAATCAGGTAAAATGAAAACTGAGACGAAGCGCATAGTAGTTTTAGGTGGCGGAGAAAGCGGTATGGGAGCCGCAGTTCTTGCCAAGGTAAAAGGTTTCGACGTATTCCTTTCTGACAGCAGTTCATTAAAAGAGAGTGTAAAGGAAAAATTGAGACAATATGATATTCCTTTTGAAGATGGAGGACACACGGCAGACAGGATTCTCAATGCGGACGAAGTAATCAAAAGTCCGGGGATTCCGGACACGGCTCCGCTGATAGTCAAACTGAAAGAAGCAGGAATTCCGGTCATATCGGAGATAGAATTCGGAGGAAGATATGACCGTGCGGTAAAAATATGCATCACAGGTTCCAACGGAAAAACCACCACTACTTCCCTCATTTACTATATGCTCCGCAATGAAGGCCTGAACGTGGGTCTCGGAGGCAATATCGGAGACAGTTACGCTTATCAGGTCGCTACTTGCGATTACGACATCTATGTATTGGAACTGAGCAGTTTCCAACTTGACGGAATGTATGACTTCAAGGCAGATATCGCCATACTGCTGAACATCACCCCCGATCACCTGGACCGCTATGACCACCAGATGATAAACTACGTGAAATCAAAATTCAGAATCACCAGAAATATGTCTGAAAATGACTGTTTCATATTCTGCGAGGACGATGAAGTCACTATGGAACACCTCAGAACAATAGTCCTGCGGGCCAGAATGTTCCCCATTTCCCAGACACACCCCGTCGAAAGAGGCGCTTACGTGGATGGAGATATGCTGAAAGTCAGAAATGATGTGGAATATTCAATGCCTCTTTCGGAACTGTCTCTACAGGGGAAACACAACATTTACAATTCCCTGGCAGCGGCTGTAACGGGAAAAATTCTGCACATAAGGGACAGCGTCATCAGGGAAAGTCTCGCTACCTTCCAGAATATAGAGCACCGGCTTGAGAAGGTTATGACCATCAACGGTGTCCTTTACATAAACGATTCCAAAGCCACCAATGTAAATTCCACCTGGTACGCGCTGGAATGTCAGACACGCCCTGTGATATGGATAGCAGGAGGAACCGACAAGGGGAATGATTACTCCGAATTATATGAACTCACTGACAGTAAAGTCAAGGCGTTAATCTGTCTTGGAAAAGACAACAGTAAACTACACGGGAGTTTCGAAGGGCGCATTCCGACCATCACAGATGCTTCTTCGGCAGAAGAAGCGGTCAGGAAAGCATTCGAAATGGGCAAGGAGGGAGACGTCGTTCTCTTGTCTCCCTGCTGCGCAAGCTTTGATTTATTCAAGAACTACGAAGACCGGGGCAGACAGTTTAAAAAAGCAGTAACTGAATTACAATAGTACAAAATGCCATCTTCACCAAAAATACAACTCCGGGGAGACCGGATACTTTGGCTGCTGGTCATCGCATTTGCTATGATATCGATATTGATATTGTACTCATCGACCATTGCGCTGGCACTCCGAAATGAGACCACCCCGTTCGAAATCACTATGAAACAGTTGATTTCCTTCGCGGTAGGCTTTGCACTGATGATAGTCTGCTACTGCATTCCGCTGAGATGGTGGAGAAAAATGGCATATATGATGCTCATACTTTCGGCCATTCTCCTGCTTCTTGCATTCTTCACCAAAGACCACAGACACCTGGCCATAGGCGGTCTCTCCATACAGCCTTCCGAAATGGCGAAGATTTCCATAGTACTGTATCTCGGGCGAATCATTGAGATATCAAAGATGGAGACATTCAAGGAATATGCCTTGAAAATTCTGCTTCCGGTAGGAACGATATGCTGCCTCACATTTTTAGGAAGTGTTTCAGCCACCATAATCATTCTTACCGTGTCCTTCTTCATCCTATGCTGCTCAAAAATAAAATGGAAATATATTCTGATTACGATTCTGATGGTTCTTATGATGGGAGGAATAGCCTTAGGAACCTTCATACTCACTAAGGGGAAAGTGTCACTGTCTCCCAGAATCGAAACTTTTATGAACAGAATCGAGCGCCATTTTACGAACGAAGAGGATGAAGCCAATATGACAGAAGAGGAAAGGCGGGACAAGGAGGCCAAGGAAGAGCAAGCGATGCATGCCATTCAAGCCATACAAATCGGACGCATAAGCGGAGTGGGACCCGGTAACGGTCTCAAGAAATACATCTTGCCGAACGCATACGATGACTACGTGTTCGCCAGTATCGTAGAAGAATACGGACTTCTCGGTTCCATCGTAATAATGCTGCTTTATATCACATTCTTTTACAGATGTCTGATAATAGCGCAGGCCTGCCGGAAGATTTTCCCCATCGTCACCGTCCTGGGACTCGGGCTTCTGATAGTTTTGCAGGCATTCCTGCACATTTACGTGAATACAGGAATATTCCCTGTGACCGGACAGACACTTCCGCTGATAAGCAATGGCGGGACCTCCATTGTCATCCTCAGCTGCGCGGTCGGAGTCATACTGTCCATAAACAGAACCATCGAACTTACTGTCGAGAAAGAGAAGATAATCGCATCACAGGTGGAAGAGCAGAGGCAGCAGGAAGAAGAGCGCATAAGAAAAGTCGTCAAAACATTGAACTGATATGAAAAGATACAGAATCATCATCAGCGGTGGAGGCACCGGAGGGCATATTTTTCCAGCCCTCTCGATAGCAGATGCCGTCAGGAGTCTTTCACCCGAAAGCGAAATTCTCTTCGTAGGCGCTCAGGGTAAAATGGAAATGCAAAAAGTTCCGCAGGCAGGATACCGCATCGAGGGGCTTCCCGTAGCAGGCCTTCAGAGGAAACTGAACATCAGTAATCTGAAACTTCCATTCAAAATTCTGAAAAGTCTGAGTCTGGCAGGCCGGATCATCGACTCATTCAAGCCGGACATCGCTGTCGGTGTCGGTGGATATGCCTCCGCCCCTCTTCTGTGGAAAGCAGCGGCAAAGGGCATTCCCTGCCTGATTCAGGAGCAGAACTCCTATGCGGGACTGACCAACAGAATACTTGGGAAAAAAGCTGCCCTCATCTGTACTGCATACGAAAAAATGGAGCGCTTTTTCCCTGAAGATAAAATTCTCCTCACAGGTAATCCCATAAGGAAAGGCATTACCCCTCCGACGGCACAGGAGCGTTCCCAGGCCATTCTCCACTTCGGGTTGGACCCTGATAAAAAGACCATAGCGGTAGTCGGTGGCAGTCTCGGATGCGGCACCTTCAACAGAATTATGAAAAAATTCACCACTGAAGGAAAAGAATCCGATTTCCAGATTCTCTGGCAAAGCGGAGGAGCCGGAAGTGCCATCACCGAGGAATTTTTCAAGAATCTGCCGGGGAGCATCATCCGCGATGGATTCAGAAGATATGGCAATGTTATCAACACTGATTTCATATCCAGAATGGATCTCGCATTCGCCGCAGCCGACCTGATGGTTTCCAGAGCCGGTGCCGGCACCATATCCGAGCTTTGCGTCGTAGGCAAACCGACCATTTTCGTTCCTTCTCCCATAGTGGCGGAAGACCACCAGACTCATAATGCAAAAGCTCTGGTCACAAAAAATGCAGCGCTTATGGTCAGCGACAGTGATGCCGACGCGAAGTTGATGGACCTGATGGAAAAAACGATTCATAACCCTTCACTTCTGGACAGTCTGTCAAAGAACATACTTCCCCTCGCCAGGCCTGAGGCAGCCCGGACAATAGCCGAAAAAATATTTGAAATAATCGAAAAATGATGAAAAACATATATCTGATAGGCATAGGTGGAATCGGAATGAGCGCCATCGCCCGGTTCTACAATCATTTCGGATACAACGTATCCGGTTATGACAGGACCAAATCCCAACTGACGGCTGAACTCGAATCGGAAGGCATACGCATCCATTATGAAGACTGCCCGTCACTGGTACCCGAAGATACTGAGAACACTCTGGTAATCTATACACCAGCCATTCCGGACACTCTCAAAGAGATTCAGCTTGTCCATAAAAAAGGATACCGTATCATCAAGCGTTCACGCGCCTTGGGAGAAATAGCCACAGACAAGAAATGTCTGGCAGTATCAGGAACTCACGGGAAAACCACCACCTCCACACTTCTGGCACATATACTTACCGCCTCAGGCAAGGGGTGCAATGCCTTTCTCGGTGGGATTTCGAAGAATTATGACACTAATCTGCTGCTCAGTCGGGAAGACACTCTCGTCGCCGAAGCGGACGAATTCGACCGTTCTTTCCTTCAGCTCTTCCCCGACATAGCGGTGGTCACCGCTATGGATGCAGACCATCTGGACATTTACGGTGACGTATCCCACGTACGTGAAGCATTTGTCGCCTTCGGTATGCAGGTCAAAAAGGCCCTGATAGTAAAAAAAGGACTCGAAACCTATTTCAATGCCGCAAGCGCCAGAGTATATACTTACAGTTACGATGATTCGACTGCCGATTTCCACGCCGCTGACATCGAACTGCGGACAGGTGGGTATCTGTCGTTCAGCATTGTCACACCTATGGGAGTGATACCTGACTGCACCGTAGGTGTTCCTGGATGGGTAAATGTTGAAAATGCCGTGGCAGCTACGGCTTCCGCCACCATATTCGGTGTACCTGCGGAGGAAATCCGCAAAGCCCTGAAGAGTTTCTGCGGGGTAAAACGCAGATTCGACATACATATCAATACCGAGCGCTGCACCTACGTCGATGATTATGCCCACCATCCCGCAGAACTGGCAGCAGCGATTTCTTCCATACGGAACATATTCCCAGGAAGGAAAATAACCGGAGTATTCCAGCCACATCTGTACACGAGAACACGCGATTTCAAGGACGAATTCGCCGCAAGTCTCAGTCTCCTGGATGAAGTTATTCTCCTACCCATCTACCCTGCCAGAGAACAAGCGATTGAAGGTGTCTCCTCCGAAACGATACTTGAAAAAATCACCTGCCCCCGTAAAAAAATTTGTCAAAAAGATGAACTTATTTCAGAAATTAGTTCCCGTGACATCGAAATACTTTGTACTTTTGGAGCAGGAGACATTGACAGACTTTGTCCCCAAATTGAAAATGCACTGAAGGAACGGTTTTCATGCTGAAAAAAATAATCACATACACCCTGTTCACGCTTTGTCTGGCCGCATTCGGAGCCTATTGCTGGTTCTGTCAGAATCTTTATGACCAAGGCAAGGACGCACAGGTATGCGATACCATATCGATTACGATAATTGACAGCACAGAGAATCACCTTGTCTCCTGCGAGTCGGTAAGGGAACTGATTTCCCGTCTGGGCACTCCGCTTGGAACCGGAATCCACGAAGTAAACGTCTTCCATCTGGAAGATGGTATAAACGGTATGGGAGCCATAAAGAATACGGAAGTAGCCATAGATAATTGCGGAGTTCTGCACATCGAGATAACCCAGCGGCATCCCGTCCTCAGGTTCCAGAAACAATCGGATGGATACTATATGGATGACAGCGGTTTCTTCTTTCCTCTCTCGGATCTTTTCACGTCCGACGTTCCTGTAGTCTCCGGAGATATCAGAGATGATGACCTTTCCTGGGAAAACGGAATGAAGGAACTCGGAATATTTCTTGACAGCCACCCCTTCTGGCACACTCAGATAGAACAAATCAATGTATCAGATGACGGAACGCTGAAACTCTATTCAAGAACCTCCGACCAGACCATATTGTTCGGCCTGCCCGAAAACGCGGTTTCCAAGTTTGAGAAACTGTTTGCATACTACAGAAACATAGCTCCGAATTACGGATGGGATTACTATTCAGTCATAGATTTGAAATACAATGGTCAGATAGTGTGTACCCGAAGAAATAAAAAGAACAAACAATAATCAATCCCGATATGGAACAGTATATCACGGCAGTGGATTTCGGAACCACCAAAATGACAGTAGCCGTCGGCGAAAAATCATCGCACGGAGTAAAGATAACGGCATTCAGCGAAGCTGAGTCAAAAGGCATTCACAGAGGCGACGTCCTGAACATCAAATCTGTGAAAAACACTCTCTGCTCTCTTGTGAAGGATGTCGAGGAACAGATGCAGAACATTAAAGACGATTTCAAAGTCCATCGCCTTTATGCCGGTATTTCAGGAGCGAATATACACTGCGAAAGAACTACAGTGACACGCAAGCGTAAAGACCCGGAAAAAACCATAGAGCAGCACGAGGTGGAGGGAATGCTGACCGAGGCATACAAATCCTATCGGAACGTGAACGAAGTGGTTCTTCACGTTATACCTCAATCCTACAATATAGATGACCTTCACGGACTTACAGACATAGAAGGGCATCAGGGGTCGGATATAATGGGATTCTACATTCTGTTCATCGGGAAGAAAAATTCAGCGGAACACACCAAGGCTGTCATCAACAAAGCCGGATTTCAAGTCGGGAAACTCGTTCTCGAGCCATTGGCTTCAGCTATGGGTGTCCTGACGGATGAGGAGATGGAATTGGGAACCGTAATGGTCGATATCGGTGGCGGAACTACCGATATGCTCATCTACAAAGACAATAAAATCAGATACAGCGCAGTCATTCCTTTCGGAGGGAATGCCATCACACAGGACATCAGACAGGTATGTATGGTTACTGAAAAACACGCTGAAGTGATGAAGCGCAAACACGGTTCCTGCCTTTCCAGCCTGGGACCTGAAAATAAATTCATAGGAATCACTGATGACCATAACATCATAACCAAAAGAATCCCCTTCCGACAGTTCTTCGAAACGATCGAAGCACGTGTGGAGGAGATTATTGCCACAGTGAAGCACGAAATCAGGGAAGCCGGGATGGAGGATAAAATAAATAAAATCGTTCTTACAGGAGGCACGGCCAACCTGAATCAGATAGCCGTTCTGTTCAGACAAATGACAGGCTGTTCAGTCCGGCAAGCCTTCCCGAACGAGAAAAAAATACTCCCTACTTCCTGCCCGCAAATATTCAATTATTCAGCTTCCACAGTGGCAGGCTTGATTATCAAAGGATTCGAATACGAATCCATCGAGGAAGAACGTGATGATGAACCCAGTGCATCAGAAGCCGGCTCCATCGGAATCGACGAAACGGTTTCCATAAATACCGACAGTAATTCCGACATCACCGGAACATCCGAGAACGAAAAAGCCAAAAAGAGTCTTTTATCCACCCTGTTCGGCGGAAAGAATCACGCGAAGAAAAACGTAGAATACAATAATAGAAACAGCACTGAAACTGAAAACCAGACTGCCGGAACTTCTCCAAAAGAGCCGAAACAGGTTAAGTCCACTCTTTTTGACGATTTTTTCAATGACACTGATGACGAAGCATAAACAGGAGGAACTGATATGGGAAATGAAAAGGAAATAGTACCTACCAACGTTAAAATGAAGGAATCCCTAATCAAAGTAATAGGTGTAGGAGGAGGAGGCTGCAATGCCGTATCCCAAATGTACCTGAGAGGCATCACGGATGTCGATATGGCTGTATGCAATACCGATTTGCAGTCATTGAGAAGTTACCCTGTCCCGGAGAAAATCCAATTGGGTCCGGTACTGACCGGTGGTTTGGGTGCCGGATGCGAACCTACACAGGGACAGAATGCCGCACTGGAATCCATTGACCAGATCAAGGCCTCCCTTTCCGGCTCCATAAGAATGGTATTCATCACCGCCGGTATGGGAGGTGGTACGGGAACCGGTGCCGCACCTGTCCTCGCCAAGGTAGCCAGGGAAATGGGGCTCCTTTCCGTAGCGGTAGTGACCCAGCCCAGTGACGATGAAGGTCACGATATGATAACCAGGGCCTATCTGGGAATTCAGGAACTCTCGAAATATGTCGATTCCCTCCTGATTATCAACAATCAGAAAATCTATGAGTTCTACAATGCACTGGTCATCAAGGATGCCTTCAGCAAATCCGATGACGTCCTCTGCACGGCGGTACGCGGGATAGCCGAAATCATAACAGGCAGGGGATACATCAACGTTGACTTCGCAGACGTCAGCAGAGTAATGAAAAACAGCGGTGTAGCCATATTGGGCATAGGAGAAGCCCAGGGCAAGGACAGGGCCGGCATAGCCGTCGAAACCGCATTCAATTCCCCCCTCCTGAACGATTACGACTTGAGAACGGCCAAAAGCGTACTGGTGAACATCAGTTCCAACACTGACCCTAAACTGGGACTGACTGCAGCCGAATTGAAGGAAATTATGTCCTATATCAAAGAATACACCGGTGCGGCTTCCAATTTCAAGCGAGGCGTCGTTTATGACGATAATCTGCCCTCTGACGGCATCCGTGTCACAGTCGTAGCCACCGGTTTCAAGATGAATCTCAATACCGGCCCCGGCAATAATTTCGATGAAGAGAATACCGTAATGCTTGATATGACCGAGGAATCCGGTTCCATTATGCTTCCTATACCCGAGGACACTGAAATAACGATGGAATCGTCAAAAATCGTGAAAAGCACCGAAGGCATCCCCTTCTTCACAAAAGACTGCTCCATCACGGATTGGGAGAATGAGCCCGCCATAAAGAGGAAAAGAAGACTGGCAGTAGAAAAGGCCGAAGCGGAAAAGCAGGCGCTACTGCAGAAAGAGGAAGAAATGAACCTCACGGAAAAAGATATCTCCCTGACTACTGAGCAATAAACCGATAGACTATTTCTCCGGCTTGCTTCTCCGGTGCAGAATCGGAACGGGAGAATTTCGACCGGCTTGCAGCGTTTACGGCATACTGCCGGAGGCAATCATCAGGTGTAGAAAGTGCTTCAACCACTCTCGTGGCAGTCACGGCTCCTTTCCTGTTTACCACTATGGTTACCGTAACATCCCCTCCACCCTGACACTTGTAGGCGGGGACAGGAAGTTTTATGGCAGAACGGTTATCCAGACGCCAGGACACTACCGAGGGTCCTTTGTATTCCTCCACATCCATATCCTCCTTCGCCTGATTCAGATTGACATCATCTTCGGAATCCAAAGCCTGCTCAGCATTTTTTCTACTGGCATCCAATTTTTTCTGGAGTTCACGCGCCTGGTCATAAACGTCCGTAGGATTTTTGTGCCTGTCATCTTTCAACTGCTTCCCATCTACCTTCACTGCAACATTACGGGGTGTCTGGCTACGAGCCTGCGCGAGTAAATCATCCACCTCTTTGCTGACTTGCTCCTTCATCTCGAGAAGTTTCTGCTCCTTTTCAAGTTCTTCCTGCCTGGTAAAATCAAGAATGAACGAAGTCTCCGTTTCAACCTGTTTCTTTATGCCGTAGCATAGGAAAACTATGAGACAGACCAGATGGAAAGAAATGGTCAGATATAATCCGGCCTTCTTCTCACCCGTCAATTTGTTTTTCTTATTTCCGGTATCCTTTAACACGATATCAGAATTCGGCTGTTTTAGGTGTTCTCGGGAACGGAATCACGTCACGTATATTCTGCATACCTGGCACGAAAAGAAGCAGGCGTTCGAAACCCAGACCGAAACCGCTGTGAGGGCAGGTTCCGAAACGGCGGGTATCCATATACCACCACAGACA
>JAGHUZ010000235.1 GCA_018064575.1 Candidatus Minthomonas equi | reverse complement strand
ATCACCTGCAGTTCCGTTCCGGATACCTGTGGTTCCGGTGTCTGCTGAAGTGATGATATGCTGTCCTGCAGTTTTTCCAGTGCCAGATTAAGCTTTTCTATTTCACGGCACATCTCGGAACGTTCTTCCATTATGATAGTCACCATCCTAGTGACCAATTCCATCATTTCCTCAGTTCTGTCCATCGTTTGTCTATTTTTTGAGGTAAATCACTAATTATGCCTTCCTCCGGCAGGAAGATGTTCCTGCCAAAATTTCAGCATAGTCTGATACAAATGATATGTGGTGTTTTTCCTTTCGCTGATACTATGTGACCTCATCGGATATGTCATCATAGAAAAGATTTTGTTCTGCTTTACAAGTTCATCGACAAGCATCTCGCAGGACTGATAATGAACGTTATCATCTCCGGTTCCATGAATCAGGAGAAGGTCGCCTTTCAGACCGGAAGCGAAATTGATGGGAGAGCCGTCACGGAATCCTTCAGGATTCTCCGAAGGAAGTCCCATATACCGTTCCTGATAGATGGTATCATAGAGATACTGGGAATAGACTCCGGCTACAGCGATTCCGACCGAATACACATCAGGAAACTTGAACATCAGATGTGCCGTCGAACTTCCGCCCCCGCTCCATCCCCAGACACCTATTCTGGAAGCATCTACGAAAGGATACCTCTCTCTTATGATTTTCACCGCAGCAGCATGGTCTTCCGGAGGAATCACACCCACCTTCCCATAAATACACTTCCTCCAGTTTCTTCCTTTCGGATTATTCGTCCCACGGGGGTCCACACTCATAACTATATACCCCTGCGAGGCCAGTACCTGATTCCACAAATCGCCCTGTCGCCACACATCTGTCACAGTGGAAGAAGCGGGCTCGCCATACACATAGAAAATCACCGGGTATTTGAGAGAGGGGTCGAAATTCTTAGGTTTGGTCATCCATCCGTCCAACACAGCCTCACCTATTTCCACCTGAAAATATTCCCGGGGCAGGAAACCGAACGAATCGTATTTCCTCTTCAGTTCCGCATTATCTTCAAGAATCCTGACGGTACGATGTTCCGGCAGGGAAATCATCTCATATACATTCGGGGTGCAATTATTACTGTACGAATGAAGGGCAAACCGCGCCCCCGGTGCTATATCATATGAGTGTGTACCACGGAACGGTTCCGGTGTAAGTTTTTCCGCCTTTCCTTTCCCGTCCAGCCGGCTCCTGCACAGATAGCGTTCGACGGCACTTTCCGGTGACGCTATGTAATATACGTATCCCCCGTTTTCATCCACTGACTTCACTTCTATCACATCGAAGTCTCCCCTGGTAACAAGACATTCCTCCTTTCCGTCCCGAGACACTCTGTAAAGGTGCCGCCATCCATCCTTTTCACTGCTCCAGATAAAATATCTGTTTCCTTTCAGCCATTTTACATTTTCATTATCCCTGACATCCAGAAATGTCTCCTCGCGTTCGCGATAAAACTGTTTCAGTTCAAGAGTCCTGACATTACCGTAATAAAGAG
>JAGHUZ010000046.1 GCA_018064575.1 Candidatus Minthomonas equi | reverse complement strand
CTGTTGTCCTCACTCCTGAAGAGGATGACCATCTTGCCGTCCTTGAGTGTCGCGGCAGGATTGAAAGTATCACTTTCCTGCCACTTGACCATTTCTCCGCGCATAGGGCAAAAGAAAATTTTAGTCGTGTCAGGCTTTATAACAGCATCCTCGACCAGACGTTCGAAAGGCCCGATAAGCCAGTCCTGACTGACGGACGAACAAGATGTCAAAAACGCCAACGCACTGATAATAAACAATCGACCATTCATAATATTTCTCATAAAGTCCAACAAATTTCCAGTTATTTCACGAATTCCTCGGGGAAAAACGGTCTGAGCGGTTCTCCGTCAAGTCCGTAGTTCACTTCCGTCCAAAGTATAATGTATCTCAGCACCTTCGGTATCCGCAGTAATGCTTACCTTCTCTCCTGCACCGACGGTACCACGGAATGGATGCACCAGAGGTACAGGCACATAACACACATCAGTCTTCGGTTCAAACGCTTCCTTGAGGAATTTTCCGTGACACTCCCAGGGAAGTTCGACACCAAGCAGGCCTGCCACGGTGGCCGGGGTATCATAATTCATATTCACGTGCTCCATAACCTTCCCTTTGGTCACTGGGCCGCCATACATAATCACCGGGACCTCAAGTTCTGCCATAGTACTGCCTCCATGCCCAAAATTGAACCCGCCGTGGTCCGCCGTGATAACTATTACAGTATTCTCCATCAGACCCTCGTGGTCTGGGACATCAATTTCGATGAACATAACATCCGGCCGGTCGGAAACGAAAGCATCGGCTGCACGATGGAGCGCTTCATCGGCAGTCAGCCTTTCTCTCTTGCCGCGTTCCGGTACCATTACATCGAACGGTGTTATATCATACATCGCCGTGGACCAGGAACTTTCTCCGAAGAAATAAATCTTGGCATCCGGTTTTTGTTCCCTTATGGATTCGAAAATGGTCGGGAAAAATCCTACAGCATTCTTTAAAGCCGGCACGGTCGTACCGTTTCGCGGAGTGACACCATTGTCGAGCACGCCTGTCATCTCGAACGGGGCGGCACTGGCTATGGTCATCCAGTTCGGTGAACTGTTGGACGGAAGGCCGCATCTGGTATGTATGGAGACTGCCCCGTTCTCTATCATATAGTTGAAATTAGGGGTCACCGCCCTCTGTATGCCTATGGCACTCATAGCGTCGAAGCACATATATACCACGTGGTCAGCCCGAGGTGTCTTTTCCACGCATCCGCCAAGAATCACAATGGACATAAATATGGCTGCAAACGATTTATGTTTCATAATGTCTGGTCTTGATTATTGTTTGAAATTGCTTTCAATCACCGCCCAACTCAGTTTGTCGCCATACACTTTGATATTTTTGTCGCCATCGAAGAATGTAGCACCATAATGGTCCATAGGGACTATTCCGCAACGGAAGGGAAGAGCAGAAGCCGGGGCATTCTTCATATTGTCAACATACATTTCGTAGCAATATCCGTTGAATTCGTGAGCGAAGGCGTAGGTATGCAGTCCTGTAACGCTTCCCGTGTTCGCATTCATCGCATTGAATCCCAAAACATTGATGTGGCCGGGATTGGCGTTGAACCCGCTGACGGATGAGGCCAGGTATCTGATGGACTCTTCTTTCCGGGATATCCTGTCCTTGTCATCGAGTTTCATTTCATAATAACTCTGCACATACATATTTTTTGCAAGACTGTCTGCCTTGGAGTATGTATATACCGTAGCGAAACCGGCTCTATTATCGGGCCACCCGGAAAGAAACGATGCTCTGAGCCAGTCTTCATCGTGGAAAACTCCGTCAGCGGCAGTAGTGTAATACCGCTTGCACTGGTAGTGCATATACTGGTCGGACTCCATAAGAATGATGTGTCCGCGGGCTTCTTCCACAGTAAGGTCCATCGAGTAGGGAATGAAAATCTCGTCATCGTACTCCCGACTGAATCTTTTCAGAAGCCTGTTGGCGATATCCGTAGTCTGCTCGCTTACGGCCGCATAGAATTCATCCTTGGAACCGTCACCGAAAATCTTCTGTCTGATTTCATAGTAAATGGTATTGCCCAGTCCGTCACTTTCCCTCTCGGCCTGCACATTGATGATTATGAATTCCGTCCGGTCCTTCATAATGGTTTCGGCAAGTTTTCTCATTGTTCCGATGAAGGAAGTATTGGTGCAGAGGGGGCCGTGATACATCTTCAAATCCGGGGTGGCCTCCCTTTCCTCTTCGGTCATTGTCCTTTCCGCCAACCCGAGCCAGCACGGTACCAAACTGCTTCCTACGCGGAAATCAAAATACCGCGCTCCCATCTTGAACTGATTCTCAATCGTATAAGTCTGTACCCAGGCATCCGTCCAGTCAGCCACAACGCTCATATTGTCTTTTGTGGTGGAAGAGTCGTGGGAGCCGGGAATGTTTACGTGGGTCACAGGCATATCGTCGGGTAATTTGCTCATCCAGTTCTCTCTCTGCCAAGCCTGGCTGTTAGGC
>JAGHUZ010000134.1 GCA_018064575.1 Candidatus Minthomonas equi | reverse complement strand
TCTATGAGGTTATCGGCGGCAACAGCGACAGTGTAGAGATTGTCATTGTCCAAGGCAGAACGGACGTATGTACCTGCCTGTTCCTTCACGAAACCGTTAGGTATGCCGTTCGCGTCCACCATAATTTCGCCACCCCTGATATCGGTCCCTTTCTTGAGAACCTTACCGTCCTTACTCAGAATGCCTGCCTTCACGAGACAGATGGTATTTGCCAGGCCCTTATGTCCCTCTTCATCTGCAAAATACATAGGGATTTTGTCACAAATCTTGTCCAAATCCTGACGGGTGGGCATATTGTCTTTGAATCTGAAGTAATTCCAGCCGAATCCGAAAATCGCGGAACTGCCGTTATCTTTGGCCTTTTTAGTCGCTTCCGGAACTATTTTCTTCAGAAAATCATCCACAGTGGCCGTATTTTCTATCATTGTACCCACGGACTTGAAGCCATATCCTGTCATATAATGAGCGTGGCCGTCACCGCAGGAAGGCATCACGAGGCCTTTTTCACTGTAGTCTATCACTTGAGTCCTGCCCTCTTCCACAAATACGGCAGCACTCTCCCTGTCACCGACGTAGATGTACTTGCCGTCTTTCACTGCGAACGCTTCTGCAAGTTCATAGTTGTCAGAGGTGAAAATCTTGCCGTAAACCACAAGGTCAGCGCTGATTTTTTCTGGTGTCAAAGCCTTTGAAGCGCTGTAGGTGGCACCGGTATTATCAATGAGTGTAACGGTAAGAACGGCATCATTCGAATAGCCGGGAACTGTCTGAAGAATAACTACAACCGGATTCTTCGTCACCTTCCCGTCATCGCCGAATTCAGGATTCTTCACCTCTAATTTCCAGGATGAAGTGTTTCCGCTCTTCGTCGCGACAGCCGTCTCTGTACCCATACTGCTTGAGATTTCCGCTTTGATGGCACCATAACTGTCTTTTGTAACACAAGGCGAGAGTATCAGTTCAATTTCATCCCCGGCCTCTATAACCTGTTTCCCTGAATCTTTAATCAGGATTCTGGAATCAGTCTGCTCCTGAAGATTTTTGATATCTTCTTTAAGCTGTGTATCATCATACTTCTGGCATCCTGCGACACAAAGCAGGACTGTAATACAAATAAGAATTCTTTTCATAATCATCACTATCTTTCTTATTACATTCTTCTTTTCAGACTCACTGACCATTCAGACATTACTGTTAAAAACGGCATTAAGAAAATGCACTCCGGTCAGTTTATTCTTCTGCCTTCAGCCGCTCTGCATTCTCAGCGATTTGAAGCTGGTCTATGACCTCCTGAATATCGCCATCCATAAAAACCGGAAGATTATACATTGTATAATTTATGCGATGGTCAGTAACACGGGACTGAGGATAGTTATACGTCCTGATTTTGGCTGAACGGTCTCCTGTCGAGACCATCGTCTTGCGCTTTTTGGACATCTCGTTCAGATACTTCTCGTATTCCATATTATACAGACGTGTTCTGAGCTCATTCAAAGCCTTGTCGAAATTTTTCAACTGGGATTTTTCATCCTGACACTGAACCACCAGTCCGGTAGGGATATGTGTCAGTCGTATAGCGGAATATGTCGTATTCACAGACTGACCTCCCGGACCGGACGAACAGAAGGTATCCTTTCTGATATCATTCATATTGAGTTCCACATCGAATTCATCAGCCTCAGGCAGAACCACCACGGACGCGGCAGAGGTATGTACTCTCCCTTGTGTTTCCGTCTGCGGCACCCGCTGGACACGATGAACGCCGCTTTCATATTTGAATACACCATAAACACCCTGTCCGGCCACCTTGAATATAATTTCCTTGAATCCTCCAGCCACACCCTCATTCTGTGAATTGATTTCGATTTTCCATCCTTTTGACTCACAGAACTTCGCATACATTCTGAAAAGGTCTCCAGCAAATATCGCAGCTTCGTCACCACCTGTACCGCCTCTAATTTCCACCATAGCGTTTTTGTCATCCTGAGGATCCTTAGGTATCAGCAGAAGTTTGATATTCTCCTCCATAGCAGGAATTTTATCCTCAAGTTCCACCACTTCTTCCTTGGCCATTTCACGAAGTTCCTCATCCTTCTCATTGGAAAGGATATCCTTGGCAGCTATCAAATCATCAACGATTTTACAATACTTAGCACCTTCGGCCATAATGGGTTCAAGTTCCTTGTACTCCTTGTTCAGCTGTACGAACTTCTTCATATCGGACATCAAATCAGGATCGGCCAACTGCTTTGACAGATTTTCAAACTTACTTTGAAGTCCTTTAATTTTTTCTACCAACGTAAAATCGCTCATCGTGATTAAATTTTAAAACTTGCGAATTTATACAAAATACACCAAAAAAAAAACCTCAGGCACTTTCAAAGAGCCTGAGGTAATATCATTTGTCTGAGACTGATTATTTCTTGAAATAATCTTTTGCCTCTTCAGCGGGAACGAGATCTTCTTTGAAGAAGTATGCACCGGTTTTTCCACTGCGCTCCATACGGATGCATTTGACGAACTTGCGTGCATTTCTGTCACCGGCGAATGTTGCAACTGCTTTCTTTGCCATAACTCTACCTTATTTAATCTCTTTGTGAACGGTTACTCTCTTCAAGTAAGGATTATATTTCCTACGTTCGAGTCTCTCCGTGGTGTTCTTTTTATTCTTTGTAGTAATATCGCGTGAGATACCTGCAACTACGCTTTCCTTCTGTTCGGTACATTCGAGAATTACCTGCACTCTGTTGCCTTTAGCTTTCTTTGCCATAATGTATCCTCCTTTTAATAAATATCAATAAGACCTTTTTCCTGTGCAGATTTGAGCACGGCTGCGAGACCGTTCTTATTTATGGTTCTCATTCCTGCAGCTGAAACTTTGAGGGTAACGAACCTCTTTTCTTCTTCAAGCCAAAAACGTTTGGTCTTGAGATTGGGAGCAAACTCGCGTTTGGTGCGACGCTTTGAGTGGGAAACATTGTTTCCGATTACTCTCTTCTTTCCAGTAACTTGACAAACTCTTGCCATTGTTGTATGTAATTATTTAATTATTCAATTATTAGGGGTGCAAATATCCCCAATATTTTTTTTATTTGCAAATCTTTTTATATAAACTTGAACATCCGACGCCATCTGACATTTCTGGGAAACGACCAATTCTTGTCATTGGAAAACCATATTACCCAGGGTTTTCCTACGATGTGATCTTCCGGAACGAATCCCCAGTAACGTGAGTCAAGGGAATTGTGTCTGTTGTCACCCATCATAAAGAAATAGTCCTGACTGAATGTATAAGTCTCCACGCGTTCACCGTCTATGAAGAAACCATCTTCGGATTCTGTCAGTTCGTGTCCTTCATAAACGGATATTATTCTGCGATAAAGCGGAATGTTTTCAGGTGTGAGTGTAACTGAGGAGCCCTTCGCCGGAATCCAAAGCGGACCATAGTTATCTCTCGTCCATTGGAATGAAGAGGAGAAAGGAAACAACATAGACTGGGAGTCCGGATAATCCGGAGGGAATACGTCAATGTTCGGAACCATTTCTGACACTATCGGAAGTTTTGAAAGAACCTCGATATCCGCAGCGCTGAGAGGAAGATACGGATAACCCGGCATTCTGGAATCAAACCAATAATCCGAAGGATTCAGGCCCAGGTCCTGAAGTATCTTCTGATTGATGGGTTGACCTGTAGTTCGAACAGAATAAGTCATCTGTATGCCCGGAAAAGATTTCTGAGGCACCCCATTGACGATGACCTGTCCGTCCACCACCGAAAGGGTATCACCGGCTATCGCGACGCAACGCTTGACATAATTATCCTTCTTGTCCACCGGACGTACCAGAATCGGACCGTAAGTTTCTATGGCATACTCTCTTCCTTCTATACGCGAATGTGTATAATAATCTTCCACCGGTATTTTGGAAAGAACTGTATCCCCATCAGGAAAACCGAATACCACGATATCATCCCTTTCCACCTTTCCAAAACCTGCAAGTCTCCTGTATCCTTTTTTGATGAAATCGGAATAACATTTGACCTGCGTACCTGGAAAGACATTATGCATAAACGGCATTGAAAGCGGACGCTCAGGCAATTTGGGACCGTATGCCAGTTTTGACACGAACAGATGGTCTCCGGTCATCAAAGTCTTCTCCATCGACGATGAAGGAATCTGATAAGCCTGAATGAAGAAAATATTGATGAACGTCACCACGATTACCGCGAAAATGATGGCATCCAGCCATTCATTCCAGGTCGAATGTGGTTCCCCATCCTTATATTCCTTCTTCCAGAAAGCCCACTTGACCTTCTTCGTGATATGCAAATCGAAAACCACTGCCAGACCTATCAGCCACCAGAAGTTTCCGAGCCATATCACCCAAAGGACGTAAAGCAGAGCCCAGAATCCGAATTTAAACCACTTGTTCTGCCAGAACTTCATTACTCACTACCTTTGCTGAAAACTATTTTACAGAATTCACAATGGCTTCGAATGCCTGAGGATTGTTCATAGCGAGGTCGGCAAGAACCTTGCGGTTCAAACCGATATTCTGTTTTCCGAGAGCTCCGATAAATTGAGAATAACTCATACCGTGCTGACGGGCTGCAGCGTTGATACGCTGAATCCACAATGAACGGAAATTACCTTTTTTCTGTTTACGGCCGCTGTAGGCATAAGTCAAACCTTTCTCCCAAGTATTCTTGGCAACGGTCCAGACGTTCTTGCGTGAAAGAAAATTACCACGCGTCTGTTTGAGAATCTTTTTACGGCGTGCTCTTGAGGCCACCGAATTGACTGATCTTGGCATACTGCACTTTTTGATTTAGGAATGTCAGCGCTCCCCCCTTACGAGAGACTTTTTCTGCTGTGCATTCAGTTAAACAATAAATTAATGAACGTTGACGAACGATTACGCGAGAATCATTTCTCTTACTCTGGG
>JAGHUZ010000296.1 GCA_018064575.1 Candidatus Minthomonas equi | reverse complement strand
GAACGAAGGTCTCCGTTTCGCTATCCGCGAAGGTGGTCGTACCGTAGGTTCAGGTCAGGTAACCAAAATCATTGAATAATTTCTGACGACAGAATAAATTTCATCACCCATCACACCCAGTGCGGTGGGTGATTTTTAGGGAAATAGTTCAAGGGCAGAATAGCGGTCTCCAAAACCGTTGATGGGAGTTCGAATCTCTCTTTCCCTGCTACAGAACCGATGGTTACGAATCGGACCTGTAAACTTGGCCCGGGAAGAAGCTTCCAGCTTCCTGGACCGAAAATGTAAAAACAATGAGCAAAATAGGTACATATTTCAAGGAATCTTACACAGAATTGACTCAAAAGGTCGCTTGGCCCGACTGGTCATCTCTTCAAAATTCCGCCATCGTGGTGATGGTGGCATCGCTGATTCTGGCTCTCGTGATATTTTTGGTTGACCTCGCATTCCGTTCTATGATGACCGGAATCTACGGACTTCTTTATTAACATTCGGATATCATGACAGAGCAGTCCAAAAAGTGGTACGTGGTACGCACTGCAGGCAGTAAGGAGAAAAAGGCCAAAGAGTATATTGAAAGTGAAATCAGGAGACTGAAACTCTCTGACGATATCACTCAGGTCATCATCCCTACTGAAAAAGTTTTCACCATCAAGAACGGTAAGAAAGTCAGCACGGAAAGAATCCTCTATCCGGGATATATTTTCATCGAAGCCAATATGACAGGTGAAATCCAGCACGTAATAAAGGACGTACCCAACGTAGCCGGGTTTCTGACAGAAAGACAGGGAAAGGACAAGAACGACAAAGAACCCGTTCCTATCCGCCCTTCCGAAATAAACAGAATTCTGGGACGTATGGATGAAATGATGGACAGCGAAGAAGAGACAGCGAATCCGTTCATTATTGGTGAGGCTGTGAAAATCACGGACGGTCCTTTCAATGGATTTGACGGTACCATTGAGGAAATTTCCGAAGACAAGAAGAAACTCAAGGTAATGGTCAAGATTTTCGGTCGTAAGACTCTTCTGGAATTGAATTTTGTTCAAGTAGTTAAAGAGTAAAAAAACATCGTTATGGCTAAAGAAATTGCCGCACTTATCAAACTGCAGATCAAAGGCGGTGCAGCCAATCCTTCACCTCCGGTAGGACCGGCACTCGGTTCAAAGGGTGTGAACATTATGGATTTCTGCAAACAGTTCAATGGACGTACTCAGGACAAAGCTGGAAAGGTTCTTCCTGTAATCATCACAGTTTACAGTGACAAATCTTTCTCTTTCGTGGTAAAGCAGCCCCCCGTAGCCGTTCAGTTGAAAGAAGCTGCCAAGATTCAGAAAGGTTCCTCCGAGCCCAACAGAAAGAAAGTGGCCAGTATCACCTGGGATCAGGTAAAAGCTATCGCTGAGGACAAAATGCCCGATATGAATGCTTTCACCTTGGGTTCTGCCATGAAAATGGTAGCGGGTACCGCCAGAAGTTTGGGTATAAACGTTACAGGTACATTTCCTGCAGATGTCAAATAATCAGACGCTATGAGTAAATTAACTAAAAATCAAAAAGTAGCCGTTGAGAAGGTGGACAGCAAGAAGCAGTACAGGCTCTCTGAAGCGTTCGCTTTGGTTAAAGAAATGACTTTCACCAAATTCGATGCTTCAGTGGAAATCGCTATACGCTTGGGTGTCGATCCTCGTAAAGCTAACCAGATGGTGCGTGGCGTCGTTACACTCCCCAACGGGACCGGTAAAGTGACCCGCGTATTGGTACTCTGTACACCTGACAAGGAAGCCGAAGCCAAAGAGGCAGGAGCCGACTATGTAGGTCTGGATGAATACATTGAAAAAATCAAGGCCGGTTGGACAGACATTGACGTAATCATCTGTACTCCTTCCGTAATGGCCAAGATAGGTCCCATCGGACGTATCCTCGGTCCCCGTGGTCTTATGCCTAACCCCAAGACGGGTACGGTAACTATGGAAATAGGTAAAGCCGTCAAGGAAGTCAAAGCCGGTAAAATCGATTTCAAAGTAGATAAAACGGGTATTATCCACTGTGCCATCGGTAAAGCATCATTCTCTGCCGAAGCACTGACAGAAAACGCCCAGGAGCTTCTCAATACAGTAATGAAACTGAAACCTCAGGCATTGAAAGGCACATATATGAAAAGTGTGTTCGTATGTTCGACTATGAGTCCTTCAGTAAACATCGATATCAAGACGACCAACACAGCTGAATAATATTTTGAATTATGAGAAAGGAAGTTAAAGAACAAATCATAAACGAAGTAGCTGCTCAGCTGGCCGAAACTCCCAACTTTTACGTAACGGACATCGAAGGGCTGAATGCTGAAAATACCGGCATTCTGCGTCGTGCCTGCTTCGAAAAAGAGGTGAAGCTGATGGTAGTCAAGAACACTCTCTTCAGAAAAGCTCTTGAAAGTTCATCCGAGGCTTCTCTCGTGGATTCCATCAAACCGATTCTCGAGGGAAACACCGCGATTATGTTTTCTGTTGCACCCAACGCTCCCGCCAAGCTCATTAAGGAGTATGGTGAGAAACTGGGAAAACCCGTCCTCAAGGGTGCTTGTGTTCAAGAATGCGCTTACATAGGTGCTGAAAATCTGAACTCCCTTGTCAACATCAAGTCTCGCGAAGAAATGATCGCAGACATCATCGCTCTCTTACAGTCGCCTATCAAGAATGTTGTATCCGCACTGCAGTCCAATGCAGGTGGAAAAGTGGCAGGACTTGTAAAGACGTTATCAGAAAAAGAGTAATAAAAACAATAATTAAACACAATCACAATTATGGCAGATATCAAAGCATTAGCGGAAGAATTAGTTAACCTTACCGTTAAAGACGTTCAGGAGCTCGCAGCAGTTCTCAAAGAAGAATACGGAATCGAACCTGCAGCAGCAGCTGTAGCAGTAGCAGCCGGTCCCGCAGCCGGTGGCGCAGCAGCAGAAGCCGAACAGACTCAGTTCGACGTTATCATCAAATCAGCAGGTCAGGCTAAACTTCAGGTCGTTAAGGCCGTGAAGGAACTCGCCGGACTCGGACTGAAAGAAGCTAAGGAACTTGTAGACAAGGCTCCTTGCGCCGTTAAGGAAAAAGTGTCAAAGGCTGAAGCTGAACAACTTAAAGCAGGGC
>JAGHUZ010000233.1 GCA_018064575.1 Candidatus Minthomonas equi | reverse complement strand
ATTATCTTGTTTTGGCTTAAAATTGATTCAAAATTAATAAAAAATCCGCACATCCAAAACAATGCACGGACAATGCACGGAATTGTTTTATGCGAACCACTGGCACTGTTCCCGTTCCCCCACCATCCATACGACATCACCTGCCCGAAACACGAAATCCGGAGACGGATTCATAATGGACTCCCGGCCCCGCACCACACCTACCAGCATACACCCGTGGCTCCGCATATCCGTAAACTTAAGTGACTTATCGGTAAGATATGATTTTTCTCCCAGAACATAGGCATCCAGAGGAAGATATACGTTTTCAGAAGGCTCCATATTGGCATCTTCCTCCATAACAGCCATAAACCTATCTATCTGTTCCTTCGTACCTATGGTCACAATCCGGTCCAGAGGATAAACACACTCATTGGCAGATGGAATGACTATAACCTTCCGGCCCCTGATGATTTTCACTATATTGACTCCGAATTCAGCTCTTATGGGAATATCGCGCAACGCCATTCCGGCATATCTGGAATTCTGTGAAACGGTAACAGTTTCTATATGTATATCGTGACCCGAGAGTTTACTCCTGATATCGGAAGTTATCGGAGCCTCCACTTTCTCCTGCTCCTCCTTCTCCGACAAATTAGTAAAAAAATGCTCCTCCACGTGTCTGAAACGATTTACGTCACGCCGCGACAATAAAGCTATCGCTCCGGCAGAAATGATGGTCACCAGAAATGTCCAGAATGATGGCCGGAAATAGAGCAGCATACCCTCTATGGTGAAAAAGACTGCCAGATACAGCCTGAGGCAGACCAAGGCGATAAGCGGTCCCTTATTCGGCCGGCTGCTGTCAGACCACAGCATTTTGAAAGTCTCTTTCATTTTTCGGCTCTGCGATAGAAGACCGGCGATAAAAGGTGACATTACCAGCACGGTAGCGGCTGCGCTAAGCCACCTTATAAGCGTCACCTCCAGTTTCAATTTTTCGCCGAGCAGAAGAGCCTCAGGGAAAAGCCAGTTCCTGAAGAACAGCAGTATAGCGAACAGCAATACAGAATAAACAACCACTCTGATGAGATATCCTTTGAGAAAATTCATCCATTCACTCTTGCTCAGCCCCTTGTTTTCATCTTCCGTATTCGGATTGAGAAAATTCAGGATACGCTGCGGAATATGCTTTCCGAGCCAAAAGGATACAGCATCGGAACTTTTGATGAAATAAGTAATACAGAAGGGGGTTATCACGGAAACCGCTACCATTACAGCATACACATATTCATCAAGAACCTTCAGCGAAGTACCCAGAGCGGCGATAATAAGTGCGAATTCCCCGAGAAGTCCCTTGCTCATTCCCACGTGAACCGACAGGTTCAGTCCCTTCCTGGCGACCAGCCCCCCCATAATGGCGAAAAACGGCATAAAGAACATTACGAGCAGTGTAATCACCAGAATGGTTGACCAGTATTTCAGCATTATGGCAGGATTCACCATCATTCCCACAGACACGAAAAAAACCGCTCCGAAAACATCTTTCACAGGTTTTAGAGAAATAGTGATTCTTTCACCTTCCAGAGTCTCCGACAGAAGCGACCCCATCACGAAAGCGCCGAGGGCAGACGAGAATCCGGCTAAATCAGCCAGCATCACCATACCGAAGCAAAGACCGACGGACAGGACCAGCAGCATCTCGTCGTTAATGACCGAGTGGGCCCTCCTGAGTATGGAAGGAATGACATAGATTCCGACCAGAAAACAGAGAACCAGAAAAAAGCCCAGCTCCGCCAGTTTCATCAGCATCTCCAGCCCCTCGAATTTCTGCGACACGGCCACGGTGGAAAGCATAACCATCAGCAGAATTCCTATTATATCCTCTATAATCAATGTTCCGAACACCAGTCCGGCGAACGGAGCCTTCTTCAGCCCCATTTCTTCATAAGCCTTGAGTATAATGGTAGAGGACGTCATCGAGAGCATACCCCCCAGGAATACGCAGGAAATGGAACTCCACCCCATCAGAAGGCCAGCCGTGACACCGACCACATACATCCCGGTAAAATAGGAAACGGCGATAATCAGGGCACTTGCCCCAACGTTCAGAAGTTTCTTGAAACTGAACTCAAGTCCAAGTCCGAAAAGCAGAAAAATTATCCCTATCTCCGACCATTCGTGAACCACTGCCCCACTGGTAAGCGAAATACCCAGAGGAGAATTCGGTCCCACCAGAAAACCCGCCACGATATAACCGAGAATCAGCGGCTGCTTGAGCCACTTGGCGATTATGGTAAAAAAGCCTGCAGCGATGAATATCAGAGCCAAGTCAGATACAAAATTCAAATTGGATTCCATAGCAGAAGCCTATTAAATTCCCTAGAACCCTCTCCCGAATTTAAGCCAGTATTTCGCTTCCAGTTCATTCCAGCGCAAGGCACATCTGGTATAAATGTCAGATGTAAATTTATCCAGCAAACCCGTCCTTTCTCCCTCCGGAGCTATGGAATACCGGCTTTCCAGCTCACGCAATGCTTCAAAGGCAATATTTTCCATTTCCAGGACATTCGAGGTGAATTCCTGTTTGGTATCCTGCCAGGCCAGCGTAGCGAGCTTATTGGCTCTTCTGAACTGCCACAGCACACAATCAGGTACATATTGCCGCTGTCCGCAATTAAAAAACGCCCCCGGAAGCGAGGAACCGCCACAGAAAATAGGAATGCGCGGGCTCTGGGCAGGATTATCCACAGCATACCAACAGATGCCCCCGATTCCGTCCGGCAGATAATTCCGAAGCTGAATGACGGTGGAATAGGAACACCAGGCCACTGCCAGGGTTCTTGAGAACTCCACAGTGCCGGGCGCTAAGGTATTTAGTGTATTCCTCATAGTCGCGGTAAGCCAGGGATTGGCCACCGGGCTGATTACCTTATGAG
>JAGHUZ010000313.1 GCA_018064575.1 Candidatus Minthomonas equi | reverse complement strand
ATATTAATTCCATTCCCAGTGTATAACTCAGTCCGTCAGAAGTGGCGGGTAATTTGACTGATTCAAGATTCATAGAAATATCTTCAAAATTTACAGGCCGTAAAATTTACCGAGCAGCAGACTGAAAAAACTTTCGGGAAGGAATCTGTTCAGCCATACGGAGAGGCGCTGAATAGGGGATGCGACTACATAACTGCATCGGGGATTATTACACTCCACTATCGAACATATTCTGGCTGCCAGATTTTCCGGTTTCAAACCACTTTTTTCATCACGTTCGATACTTTCCATCGAAGTCTTGAAATGTGGATATGCCTCGAATGCCTGTTCTGTTAGTCCTTTTAATCTGTTGGCAGTGAATCCCGTGCGAAAATCCCCAGGCTCGATTACCGAGCATTTTATACCGAACTCTCTGGTCTCGATTCTCAAGGCCTGCATAAAACCTTCAATGGCGAACTTGCTGGCGGAATAGAATCCTTGGAAGGGAAGTCCCATAAGCCCTCCGATACTGCTGATGGCTATGATAGATCCTTTCCGGCGCTTTCTCATTTCTGGAAGCACATATCTGACGAAGTAGGTGAGTCCCATAAAATTCGTATCCATCTGCAGTTTGATATCGTCTGTGGGTGTCAGTTCTATGGGTCCTCCTATTCCCATTCCGGCATTGTTCAGCAGAACATCGATATGCCCCTGTTCTGCAAGAACCTGATTTACGGCTGTTCGTACGGCCTCTTCATTTCTGACATCCACATCTTTCAGATAATGAACTTCCGGTATCTCCGCAGTGTCTCTTCGGACAGTTCCATAAACGATATGACCTTTGGCGGCAAGTGCTCTGGCGGTTTCGAAACCGAAACCGGAACTGATGCCTGATATCAGAATTACTTTTTGCATACAGACTCTTATTTCAACGATTCGATGAGATGGAGTTCCTCTTCGGAATAAAGAAGAGAATCGAAGGCTCCATCGCGTCCAAGGATGATGATGACGGTTCCGATGATGACGATGGTCAAAACCGTAATCAGTATGGTGGCCCATCTGGACGAACTCTTTTTCTTCGCCCCGTGGGACTTTTCCCCGCCAACTTTACCGTCCGGCTCACTTGTCAGTACCGATTCTGCTACGGCTTCCGGTTCTTCCACAGTCTCAGGTTCTGGCTCTGTTATGGCTTCCGGTTCTTCCACAGTCTCAGATTCTGGCTCTGCTATGGCTTCCGGTTCTTCTACAGTTTCAGTTTCAGGCTCCGTGTCAATGATTCGGAGCTGGATAGGTTCCATAGAGACCCTTTCCAGAAAAAAGTCTTTTTCATCCTGCGGGAAGAAGGTGAAACCTTCCTCTGAACGTGACAATCTTCCAAAACCGGGGAAGAACACAGATTCTTGAGCATCAATATCGTTCTTCATCCCGCTTATAATGTCTTCCATTCTGGAATTGATGGTTTCCGGATATTCTCCGATTTTGGATGCAAAGCGCTTGAGAAGTTCATCACCGGAAGCCAGGGAGTTAGAGGTGAATTTTATGATTCGGGTGGGCGGATTGAGTGTTCTTCCGTCTTGGGAAAAAGCGGCGGGTACAGGTTCTGTGTAGAATGTTCCGAATCCGGGGATAATAATCCGTCCGTTTTCGAGCACCGTTTCCTTGATAATCTGGGATAAGATAGATTTTTCCATAACTCTATGTGAAAATTTCCGGTTCTTCCAATACGTTTTCGATGGCATTGACTGAATGGAAAATACGCAAAATCAATAGCAAAGATAAGCTTTTGTCAATAAAATTTTATCTTTGACCCTTAAAAGTTTATTAATGACTTTAAAAAGATGAATCATAAAAAGGCTTTATATAAACTGTTGATGGCTTTTGTACTTCTGGGTGCGGCGGCTTATTGTTTTTGGCCCGGTTATTTATTGTCTGAAATGAGATACCGTCAACGGGTCGAAAATGATTTTTCCGGCAGGATGGAACTTTTTTCTTCAAGTGAATGTATCAGAGATGTAATCAGTGCAGTAGAAAACACAGAGAACAGTAGGGAAAAGGCGGCTCTGATGTTTTTGTATGCCTATATGCCACTTGGGGATATTAGCGATTATGATGTCGAATTCTGGAGAAGCAATGTACAATGTGCCTTTCAGGCCAGGAAGGAAATGCCCTGGGGGAATGATGTTCCCGAAAAACTGTTCAGGCATTATGTATTGCCATTGAGGGTAAACAATGAGAATCTGGATACTTGCCGGATGGTATTCTTTAAGGAACTGAAGGAC
>JAGHUZ010000006.1 GCA_018064575.1 Candidatus Minthomonas equi | reverse complement strand
CCTTCACCTCTACCCAGACGGGGCGTGTGCCGTTGGCAGCCACTGCCATCTGACAGGCTGCATCAAGTCTGTCAGGCACCAAAAAAGTTTCTTTTTCTCCGGGCCTACCGGCAATGGTGTAGCGAACAAACCAAGTTTTGACATTTTCAGAGGGTATAATATCCCTACCGCATTTAAGTTCCGAAGCGCTCACTTTCACGCAGGAAAGATTCACCGGGGTCGAAACCACCGCCTGAGCCGAAACCCTTTCACCTCTCCAGGCAGTCAGGCTGACTTTCTTTTCCATTGTGGCCACCTGACTGCGCGAATAACGCACATCTATGCTTCCCCATCCAACGCGTGGTCCTGTAAGGGAAGCCCAAGCTGTCTGATCTCCGGGATTCGGGTCAGCAGGTTCGACGAATGATACATCGGAAGCGGCATAGGCCGTCATCGCGGACAAAAGCACGGCTGTCAAGCCGCTTATTAATATTCTTCTCATATCGGATTATGGTTTAAAGTGATTATTCACAAAAAAGCGAAGTAGTTCTCTAAATAATTTGGTAATCAGAGGATTAAATATCATTAGGTATCAGCATTACGATAACATTTTTCTCTTACTTCATAAGCAAAATTAACTCTTCTTCCGCAGATTATCAAACTTTTCCCATATCGTTTGAACTTGAGTGTGCAGAAAAACTGCATTGCGATGATGCTGTCCCGACTTCATCACAGATGACGTTCACCCTGCGGCAGCGTTCCTGCAACGGGATATCCTCTATTTCAGGGACGAGAAGCCGGGCATCATAGCCGCAATCGGAAAGTTCGGAAACCACACGTCGGGCGATTTCACGGGTGTATGAGTATTCACTATTTTGCGAGATATTACGATTTATTCGTATATTTGTGTGATTATATGCTTACTTACACATCATATAAAAGTATGTTCGGCACTTCCATACTCAATCAGGGGGGGGGTAAGCAATGCCCTTATAATCAGCGAGTTAATCCGTAGGGTAATTATAAATCCTGCTTACGGTCCGTTTCGGGGGACTTCAAGCGGGATTTTTTGGTGTTTGAACGGTTAAAGATATGAAAAACAATCGAGCCAAAATTTCAGATGCACGGACCGGAGGAAATCCGGAGGTTCGGGGCGGGTATGTTTCACCGAGCGTGAAGGTGATTGAACTCACCACGCAAAGGGGAATCTGTATCTTGGCTGGCAGTGTGACTAATCCTTTCGGGGGAGATGAGGAGGCTTGGTAGTATGAAAAGGATTCTTACACTTTTGGCAGTGATGGCGACGGTGCTGTCGTCCTGCAACAAAAAAGAAATTGCCTCAAGCGAAAAAGGCACCTGCGCCAACCTCAAGCTCGACGTCACAGTAAGTAATCAAGGCGAACAGACCAAGGCCCTCATCAAGGAAGACTGGGCGATAGGAGACCAGATAAAAATCTGGTACGATGCCAATACTGGAGAAGCTCCTGATTTGGTTATTGAGTACAATGGCACCGGCTGGGACAAGGCTACAGGCGTTTCCGTAAGCGACAATCCTCCTTCCACCA
>JAGHUZ010000250.1 GCA_018064575.1 Candidatus Minthomonas equi | reverse complement strand
CATCTGAAGATAGATTCTAAGTTTCTGATTCTCGAAGAAAAAGACACCGGACCTGGCGGCAGGCTCGGTTTTTTTTGTTTGCCTTCGGACATTTGATTTTTTTTTACTTTCGTGACATAATTTGTTTTCTCAAAAGATTATCTTTGTAGAACATTAAACAGTTAAATTTTATCAATATGGCTAAAGAAGTAGTAGAACAGGATGCCCAGAGCATCAATGCAGCGAAGTTGAAAGCCCTCCAGGCCACTTTGGACAAGATAGAAAAGGATTTCGGGAAAGGTACGATTATGAAATTGGGTGACAGACCGGATGCAGACGTTTCAGTGATTTCATCCGGCTCGATAGGACTTGACCACGCCTTGGGAATAGGCGGGTATCCCCGGGGGAGAATAATCGAAATATATGGACCGGAGTCCAGTGGAGAGACTACTCTGGCGATTCACGCCATAGCGGAAGCACAGAAGTCGGGTGGAATCGCGGCCATCATCGATGCTGAACATGCATTCGACCGTACTTATGCCAAGAATCTGGGTGTCAATGTGGATACCCTTCTCATATCGCAGCCGGACAGCGGTGAACAGGCTCTCGAAATCGCGGATAACCTGATTCGTTCCGGAGCCATCGATATCATCGTCATAGACTCTGTCGCGGCTCTGACTCCGAAAGCGGAGATAGAGGGTGAAATGGGGGATAACAAGGTCGGTCTTCAGGCCAGACTTATGAGTCAGGCTCTGCGAAAACTTACTGCCAATATATCCAGGACCAATACCTGTTGCATTTTCATAAATCAGCTTCGTGAGAAAATAGGAATAATGTTCGGTAATCCTGAAACCACCACAGGAGGAAATGCTCTCAAATTCTACGCCTCGGTTCGCATCGATGTCAGGAAGGTGACTCAGCTGAAAGACGGTGATGATGCTACAGGTAACCGTACAAGAGCCAAAATCGTGAAAAACAAGATGGCGCCTCCGTTCCGCAAGGCTGAATTCGATATCGTATTCGGTGAAGGTATCTCGAAAGTCGGGGAAATCATAGATATGGGCGTAGATTTGGACATTATTCACAAGAGCGGTTCCTGGTTCAGTTACAATGACCAGAAACTTGCCCAGGGACGTGAAGGTGTCAGGAAACTTTTCCTTGATAATCCTGAACTGGCTGAAGAAATCGAAACCATCATAAGGGAAAAACTCACGGAGCTTACTGACTGATATGCCGGTGACGGAAAAACACCATATCCTTTCCGGCTCAGATGCCGGAGAGTTGCTTTCGTGTAAAACCTCTCTCCTGAAAAGGATGAGGGGTTTTGACGTCGTATTCCAGCGCTATTTCCTGAGTACCCGGGAGCAGATGTCGGAACTTCCAGATGAGGAAGGCGCTGTCTCGTATATCGTACAGCCTCCTCTCGGTGGACAGACTGTCGCTCTATGGCTCTATCTGGTCAAGGGGGCGGATGTGTCTTACGGAAATGGAGTGACATACCTGAAAGCGGACGGAATGGAGCATATATGGATTTCATCGTTGAACTCCGGGGCAGAGGATGCTCATTCTCAGACATTGTCGGTGTTCGAAGAATGTTCGTCCATTCTGGAGCGGAAAGGATGTTCTCTGGCTGATGATTGTGTGCGCACTTGGGTTTTTGTGGATGACATAGACAGAAATTATGCCGATATGGTAGATGCCCGCAGAGAGTATTTTGACCGCTGCGGGCTGACTCCTGAAACCCATTACATCGCCAGTACCGGCATCTGTGGGTGCCCTGCCGTGAAGAATGGCGCTGTGATTCAGATGGATGCCTATGCCATAAAGGGGGATGTGAAACACAGATATCTGTATGCTCCCACTCACCTGAATCCTACATACGAGTATGGCGTGACCTTCGAAAGGGGAGTCAGAGTGGATTATTCCGGAAGACGCCACGTCCTTATTTCCGGTACCGCTTCCATCGATAATGGCGGGAATGTTCTCTATCCGGGAGATGTGTCACGTCAGACATTGCGTATGCTTGAAAATGTGGAGGTTCTTCTTGCCGAGGCGGAGAGCGGATGGGATGAAGTGCGGATGTCCATAGTATATATCCGGAACGCGGAAGATTATGAAAAGGTGGCGGAAATAATAAGGGAACGTTTGGGAAATATACCTTATGTCATAACGCTGGCGCCCGTTTGCAGACCTCAGTGGCTGGTGGAAATGGAGTGTATTGGAATAGAATGATGGATATATGGATGGTTTGAGTTTATGTGAACTGCTTTCAAGGGTTCGAAACTGCTTGTCGTCTTCTTTTTCCGGGCGTTACTGGATTCGTGCGGAAGTGAGGTCGATATCGGAAAGGACAGGCAGTCATTGTTATATGGATTTGGCAGACAAGGATGTTTCCGGTTCTGTCAGCGCTCAGGCCAAGGGGATAATTTGGGCTTCAAGTTGGAGAGTCCTGAAGCCTTTTTTTATCAAGGAAACCGGATGTGCTGTGGAACCGGGTATGAATATACTGTTCCACGCACAGGTTCAATTTTCTGATGTTTACGGTTTTTCCCTGATAATTGACGATTTGGACCCGTCTTATACCGTGGGGGAACTGGAATTGAGAAGATTGAGGACCATTGAAAGGCTCAAGACGGAGGGGATGATGGATATGAATTCCTCCTTGACCTTGCCGCGTCTGCCGGGAAGATTCGCAGTGATTTCTTCCTCCGGGGCTGCCGGTTGGGGTGATTTCAGAAAGCATCTCCACGAAAATGAATATGGTTTCCATTTCGTGACCACCCTGTATGAAGCTCCCGTCCAGGGTGCGGATGCCCCCGCCGGAATAATCGCGGCGATGCACAGGATTCTGGCTGACGTGGAATCCGGGACTTTATATGATGCCGTAATGATAATGCGGGGTGGCGGCTCTGTAAGTGATCTTTCCTGCTTTGACGATTATGATTTGTGCGCTAATATAGCGCAATATCCTCTGCCTGTGATGACTGCCATCGGTCACGACAGGGATTATCACGTGTGCGATATGGTTTCGTGCGTGTCAGTGAAGACCCCTACGGCTCTGGCAGACTACATTCTCGACATATTTCTGGCAGAGGATGAAATGCTGGATTCGCTTGCCGGCAGGTTGGTTATGGCGGTGAAGGGGAAACTTTCCGCGGAACGTTCGGGGCTTGAACTTCTGATGCAGAAAATAAGGGCTGCCGTGTCCGCGCGCTTTTCTGCAGAACGCAGCCGTCTGGATATTCTGGAACTTTATGTGAAGAAAAATAATCCCGCTGAACTTATGAAGTCAGGATATTCGCTGGTCAGGGCTGAAGGCAAGGTGCTGACTTCCGTTAAGAATATGGAAGTCGGTTCTGAAGTGGAAGTGATGCTGAAGGACGGAATATTGATATGTAATGTGTCGGAAATTCAAATAGTTTCGTAAATTTGAAGGAATATGGAAAGATATGAAAAAAAAGTGGCCGAACTTGAGAAATTGGTGAAGACTCTGGAAGATACTTCGCGTCCTCTGGGCGGGATAGATGCCGATGTCAAAAAGGCTGTGTCATTGATTTCGGAATGCCGTTCGCTGCTTCGGGAGCAGGAAAGCAGGATGAATGATTTGATAAATGATGTCAGGGATGAAACGATTGCACAGGAGAATCGTGAGAAGAAGGATGCCGCAGGAAGGAGTTTTTAATATGTTTTACGACAGAGATTCATACTTGGCGCCTTATGTCGGAATTCTCCGGCACAGATATGAGAGTCTGATGCTCTCCAAGGAGGAAATGGCCGGTTATGGACGGGGTCTTTCCGACAGTGCCAACAATCACTTGTTTTACTGTGCCCATCTGGAAAACGGGATGATGGTGTTCCGTGAATGGGCTCCCAATGCCACAGCCATTTATCTGCTGGGGGACTGCAATGGATGGAGAAAGGATGAGGATTTCCGTTTCGGGAACATCGGGAACGGGAACTGGGAATTGAGGGTCAGGGAGAATTTATTGCCCCACGGGGCATTGTATAAATGGTGGATGGAATGGCCCGGTGGTGCGGGGGAACGCATTCCCGCTTATGCCACACGTTGTGTTCAGGATGAAGTTACAAAACTCTTCTGCGCCCAGATATGGAGACCCGGAAAACCATATATATGGAAAAGTGGCTATGCTGCCAAAGTGCGTAATCCCTTCATATATGAAACACATATCGGGATGAGCAGTGAAGAGGAGAAGGTGGGAACTTTCGTGGAATTCAGACGTAAGGTTCTGCCTCATATAGCATCTCTGGGGTATAACGTTATTCAGATAATGGCTCTTCAGGAGCATCCTTATTACGGAAGTTTCGGTTATCAGGTTTCGAATTTCTTCGCTCTCAGTTCGAGATTCGGTACGCCGGAGGAATTCAAGGCTTTGGTCGATGATGCGCACCGCAGGGGAATGGCAGTGGTTATGGATGTCGTTCACAGCCATTCGGTCGATAATGAAGCCGAGGGACTCAGCCTGTTCGACGGAACCGATAATACATATTTCCATTCCGGAGACAGAGGGCGTCATCCGGCGTGGAAATCGAGATGCTTTGATTATGGCAGTCCTGTGACCAGGTCATTTCTGCTGTCCAATCTCAAATTCTGGATGGAAGAATATCATCTGGACGGCTTCCGTTTTGACGGGGTGACGAGTATGATTTACAGGAATCACGGACTCGGAAAGGATTTTACGGATTATTCGTGTTATTTCGACGGTAATCAGGATGAAGATGCCATACAGTATCTGGCATTGGCCAATATGTTGGTGCATGAACTGAATCCTGCCGCGATGACTATAGCTGAAGATGTCAGCGGTCTTCCTGGTCTGGGCGCTCCCATATCCGATGGAGGTGTGGGGTTTGATTACAGGATGAGTATGGGTGTGGCGGACCATTGGATAAAGTGGATAAAGGAACGCAGGGATGAAGATTGGTCGATGGGAGAAATCTGGTGGGAGTGTTCCAACAAGCGTAAGGATGAAAGGACTGTCAGTTATGCGGAATGTCACGATCAGGCAATGGTGGGTGACAAGACCATAATTTTTCGTCTGATGGACAGTGAGATGTACACCGGGATGAATCTGGACTCGAAAAATCCCGCAGTGGACAGGGGGGTGGCCCTTCATAAGATGATAAGGCTGATGACACTCGCATCATCAGGTGACGGATATCTTACCTTTATGGGAAACGAGTTCGGACATCCTGAATGGATTGATTTTCCGAGGGAGGGTAACGGATGGTCTTACAAGTATGCCAGAAGGCAGTGGTCGTTATGTGAAAATCCGTTTCTCAGATACAGGCCGTTGATGGAGTTCGACAGGGCGATGATAAAACTGTTCCGTCGTTGTAATATACTTGCAGGCGAACCGGTGTGTCTGTCAGCGGATGAGAATTCGAAAATTTTGATTTTCAAGCGTGGAAAGTATATCTTTGCGCTGAATTTCAATTCAGTGAAATCATTTGCGGATTATTCCGTCAGAGTTCCGGCAGGAAGATATGAAGTAGTGCTGGATTCTGATGCGCTATGTTATGGAGGATTCGGTAGGAATGATGATAATGTAAGGCACTTTACCGAAAAGGTGGAGATGTCCGATTTTTTGCGGTTATATCTTCCCTGCAGGTCTGCCTTGGTTTTGAAAAGGAATTAGAAGGAGTTTAATGATATGTCGTATTTGAAGTTTAATAAATCCGAGTTGGTGAATCTCGAATATTCCCTGCAGCGGGAAATACTCGCTACCAACAGGACTGGTGGTTACTGCAATACAACCATAGTCGGTTGTAATTCCAGAAAGTATCACGGACTTTTCGTCCTGCCTTTGGAAAGATTCGATGACAAGCGTTATGTCCTCTTGTCCGGTATGGATGAGACACTGATACAGCACGATAAGGAGTTCAATCTAGGTATCCGTTGTTATGGTGATACCAATTATGAACCTCGTGGACACAAGTATATCGTCGATTTCGATGCGGATCCGGAATGCTGTACCACTTATCGCGTGGGTGGACTGATATTCAAGAAGTCGATGCTGTTCGTCAGAAACAGGGAACAGCTTCTGATTAAATATACACTTGTAGAAGCCAATTCCACGACCGTGGTCAGGTTGAAACCTTTCCTGGCATACAGGAGCATCCACGAGCTGACACATCAGAATGATGATGCCGATACTTCCTTCGATGAGGTCGAAAACGGTGTTTCTTTCTGTATGTACAGTGGCTTCCCGAGACTGAATATCCAGTGTTCGCGTTCCAATGAATTTCATTCCTGCCCCGATTGGTACAGAAACGTAGTATATAGGGAAGAGAAGCGGCGCGGGTTTGAAAACCAGGAAGATCTGTTCTGCCCGGGATACTTCGAATTCTCCATCAGAAAAGGGGAGTCTGTCATAGTGTCTATTTCTACGCAGCCGATCAGTTCCAAGTCACTTTCCGCCACATATACCAGAGAACTCAAAACCAGAAATCCCATCAATAATTACAAGGAATGCCTTTCTCTGGCCGCAGACCGTTTTATCGTTTACCAGAAAAAAAGGAAGGAAATATACAACGGATATACCTGGCTTGCCAAGGGATTGAGACATACTATGGTTTCTCTCCCCGGTCTGACTCTGTTCAACCACGGTGACGTGAAGGTTTTCCTGAACATTCTGGATGATTCGGTGAAAGCATACCAGCATGCGTTGCTGCACGGTTCGAGACAGGTGGAGGCTGCATTATGGCTGACCTGGGTGATACAGCAGTATATCGACTTCACAGGCGATGAACAGGGTGCCTGGAAGAAATACAGCGGTCTGCTGATTCAGATAATCGACAGTTTCGTATCCGGAACCAGAATGGGAGTTCATATGAATGAGAACGGTATGCTCTGGGCCAAGATGAACGGAGTGGCTATGACCTGGATGAATGCATATGATTCTGACGGCAGTCCCGTGACCGAACGCGGAGGTTTTCAGGTGGAGGTCAATGCTTTGTGGTACAATGCCGTGGCATTTGCCGCGGAGATGATGGCCAAATATGGCGGAGATAGTCATAAACTTCATAACTTTAGGGATATACGTCACAGAATCGACGAAAATTTCCTGAATCTCTTCTGGGTCGAACAGCGGCAGCATCTGGCGGATTATGTGGATGAAAACGGGCAGAATATTTTTACCCGCCCGAATCAGATATTCGCTTGTGCCCTGGATTATTCTCCTGTACCCGAGGAGGTGAAGGCACAGATTATGCACGCCTGCAAGCGTGAACTGCTTACGGTTCGCGGTATAAGGACCTTGTCGCCGAAGAATCCACTTTATCAAGGCGTGTATGACGGAGACCAGAACCAGAGGGACCACGCCTTCCATCAGGGCTCGACGAGGGTATGGTTATTGCCTTTCTATATAGAGGCCAGATTGAAACTGTATGGTTCCGCTTCAGTTACGCATGCCATCCAGATGGTGAATGAATTCGAGAATGACCTTACCATACACGGCGTAGGAGCCATCAGTGAGGTTTATGACGGAAATCCTCCACATCATCCTCACGGAGCCATCGCATCTGCATCTGCCACTGCAGGTCTGCTGAGAGCTATGTATTTGATACCTAAGTATGACAAATAATAACAATAAGGAGAAGGAAATATGAGAGTTCTGATGTTCGGATGGGAGTTCCCGCCGCATATATCCGGCGGTTTGGGGACTGCTTGTTATGGAATGGTCAGGGGACTGGCCAATTGCGGTGTGGACGTTCTTTTTGTAATGCCTTCAGCCTCAGGTGATGAAGACCAGTCATTCACCAAGATAATCAATGCTTCCGACGTGGCAGTGACGGAAGAGACTGTGGATTCCATTAATTTTCTCAGGAAAGTCGAATTCTTGAGAGTGGGGTCCAATATGGTTCCGTATCTTTCTCCGGAGCAGTTTTCCGCTTTGATTCAGAAAGAACAGTGTGAACACGCCGAAAATTTTAAAATGAAATTCGGCCGGAAATACCGGTTTTCCGGAAAGTATGGGGTCAATCTGATGGACGAGGTGGTCCGCTATGCTGCCGTTTGCGGTACCATTGCCCTTCAGAGGAAGGATGAATTCGATGTAATTCACGCCCACGACTGGCTAACCTATCTGGCCGGGATTGCCGCGAAGCGGCTGACGGGAAAACCTTTGGTCATTCACGTGCATGCCACCGAATTCGACCGCACTGGGGAAAACGTAAATACACTTGTCTATGGCATAGAACGGCGTGGAATGCTCAATGCCGACAGGGTGATTACCGTTTCCAACCTTACAAGGAACATCGTCGTGAACAAATACGGCATTGACCCTGGAAAAGTGGTGACGGTTCACAATGCGGTGGATTTTGCTCCCGGTGAGGAAATGGCAGTTACCAGGGGAGTGCCTGAAAAGGTGGTGACATTCCTCGGGCGCATTACTTTCCAGAAAGGGCCCGAATATTTCATAGAGGCCGCTGCTAAGGTTCTCAAGCGCTGTCGCAATGTCCGCTTCGTAATGGCCGGAAGCGGTGACTTGATGAACCGTTCTATCCGCAGGGCCGCACAGCTCGGCATTACTGACCGTTTTCATTTTCCCGGTTTTCTCCGTGGTGCAGATGTCAAGAGGATGTTTATGCTCTCTGACGTGTATGTAATGCCATCGGTGTCGGAACCTTTCGGTATTTCTCCCTTGGAAGCTATGCAAAGCGGTGTTCCTTCCATCATTTCCAAGCAGTCCGGCGTGGCGGAAGTTCTGAAGTATTCGCTTAAGGTGGATTTCTGGGACATTGATGCTATGGCCGATGCCATCTATGCTCTTCTGGAGTATCCTGCCATTTCCAAAATCGCAGCCAGGGAGGGAAAAGATGAAGTGGATGCACTCAAGTGGGATGATGCGGCGCGTAAAATAAGCCGAGTCTATGAAAGTATGCTCCGATAATTTGTTGTAGAAATAATAAATCGTTCAAAATATGAAACCTTCAATATGTTTATATTTCCAGGTACATCAGCCTGACAGACTCAGACAGTACCGGTTTTTCGACATAGGAGTCGATTCTCACTATTTCGATGAGTTCGCCAACAGGACGATTCTACGCAGAGTGGCGCAGAAGTGCTATCT
>JAGHUZ010000003.1 GCA_018064575.1 Candidatus Minthomonas equi | reverse complement strand
GGTAATCTTTATGAATCTTGTTTCGTCTTTTGAATATGTCATTCAGTCGAGTAGCCCGCTACACTCCTTCATTCCATATCCAAAATCCATAAACAATCTTTCATAAATCTTTACCACCTTATTTTTTAACCATTCCTTAATTCAATGATATATCGGATAAAATGCGTTCGGAAGATATTCCAGTTCAAATTCTGTTCCCTTTTTCAGGATGGAGACCACATCGAATTGGATTTCCTTCACAACACGGTGCAGGGCAGCATATCGGCCGGCGGCGGAGACAAGAAGGCGGCGTTTCCGCTCATCGACCTTTTCCAGAGGATTTTCCGAAAACCTGCTGTCAAGGGATTTCACCTCGATAATGTGCAACTTCCCACGACTCTCCATAATCAGGTCAATCTCCCTGTGTCCGTATCTGAAGTTTCTCTCCTTCAACCACAGTCCCTTGTCCTGAAGGAACTTCAGCGCCATATCCTCCGCAATCCTACCTTTCTCTACCGTACTGTTCATACCACACCCTGATTCCGTACTCAGTCGGAACCTTTTATACAAAATTAACGAAAAAAGAATCTATTTCAAAATTGAACTGAGAGAATCGACCTCAGCGGCATAGGCACGATAGAGAGCGTTGAATTCCTCAAGATATTTCTTCTCCAGCGGCTCCGAAGAAGGAGAATTCAGTGACAGGGGGTCGATGGGCTTCTTATTGTGCCAGATTCTGAAATCAAGATGAGGTCCTGTAGCGGTTCCCGTGGCCCCTACATAGCCTATCAGTTCTCCCTGAGAGACCCGGCGTCCGGCTTTCATCCCCTTTGCGAATTTCGACAGGTGCATATAACAACTCTCATAGCCCTGCATATGTTTGATGCGGATACGGTTGCCACCGCCGGTACCGTCCCATCCGCAGAGAGTGATAGTCCCGTCTCCAATCGAGTGGACGGGAGTCCCCTTGGGGGCTGCATAGTCAACGGCAGTGTGTGCCTTGACCTTTCCTGTGACGGGATGTTTGCGCCGATAGGAGAATTTGCTGCTGATGCGGTTGTATTTCAGGGGGGCCTTTAGAAACATCCTCTTCAGGCTCTCTCCGTCCTTCCCCCAATAAGCGGCCTTGTCTTCTCCCGGCTTTACGAACCGAACTGCGGGGACTTCCTTTGAACCTCCGCTGAACAGACTGAAAAAGACAGTGTCGATGGAAATGACTTCGCCTTCGCAGACAGTCTGGCTGTAGAGAACCTTGAACCTGTCCTCCTCCTGGAGAGTGAAGAAGTTGACGCTCCACTGGTAGATGTCGGCAAGGTTCACTATCAGGGCGGGGGAGGCTCCCGCCTCAATCATATCGTTCCATAGGGAGGTCTTGATGGTCACGTCGGTATATTTTCTTTCTCGGGTGACAGGTTTGTCGTAATTCCATATGTCAAGGGTGTCCCCGCAGCGGAATACAGTACTGCGGATTCTGGATTGGTCATAAATGACATATTCCAGAGTCCTGGAGAGGGAATCCGAACTGTAGAAAGCGGTCACGGCATCGTCCGGTCTCATTTTACGCACATCGAACAGCGTGTCGCAGAGAGATGCCAGTTCGTGGGCCCGGGTGTAGTCCATCCCGAGGCGTGACATCAGTGTGGTAAAGACTTCTCCGGATTTAAGAGCCGTAGAGTCACATTCGTATTGGTTTGTGGGGAATCCCCAGATGGAAATTTCCTCCTGAACAGGCTCTTCCTCCAGTGTTTCGGAGTGATTGCAGGCCACGGCAACCGAAAGCAAAGCAAGGAGTAACGGCAAAAATCGGATAGTCTTCATATCGTCAGCAGTTGTGCATTCTTCTGATGAATCATTCTATAGTATTGGCCATCAGCATTGTGATGGTCATAGGC
>JAGHUZ010000171.1 GCA_018064575.1 Candidatus Minthomonas equi | reverse complement strand
ATCCCGTAAATATCGCCTATGAAGCGGCTACGGCCGACCTTAACGACGTAAATATGATAGATCCGTTCCATCTGGATGCCTACGGGAAAATCGCGGTCAATTATAACCGTGATATCGAGATTTTTCCCGTCCTGGACGCATTGTTCAAGGGTATCTACGGAGAAAACCCTTACAAATCGCCCACAGATATGGGCGTAAATATGGTAGGATTCTGCATCAACGATGATGAATCGTGCAGAGCCGCTGCAAAGGATGAAATCATCAGACGCTATTACACGGCCTTGAACAAGATGGCCGACGGAGCCTGTAATGATGCCGAGATAAACAAGATAGCCCTGTTGATGAAGCAGACAGACATCACTACCGGATACAGGAAAACTACAGTGGCGGCCAAGGAGAGAAAGGAGAAATCCGGAGTAAATGCTTCGGCCATAGAAATGCAGGACGGAACAATTCTGACAGCGGAAACAAGTGAACTTCTCGGTCCAAGCGCCGCACTGATAATGAACGCCATCAAACATCTGGCCGGAATTCCTCACGAGATCAAACTCATTCCCCAGTGTATGATAGAACCCATACAAAGAACCAAAGTCGATTTTCTTCACGGGCATAATCCACGCCTTCACACCGATGAAGTACTTGTCGCTTTATCCGTACTCAGTCAGAATGATGAAAACTGCAGAAAGGCTCTTGACTGTCTTCCCCAGTTGAAAGGGTGTCAAGTCCACTGCACCGCGATGCTGAGTGAAGTGGACAGAAAAGTATTTCAGAAACTCGGAGTAGGGCTGACTTGTGATCCGGTAAAGAAAGTCAAATACGTCTGACTTACATTATTCCTCCCCCGAGCGAATGGTAGAGTGAGACTATGGAAGCATCCAGACTGACTATATCATTAACCACATCCAGTTCCGCATCGAGCAGCGACTGCTGAGCGGTAAGCACTTCGAGATAATTGGTCGTAGAGTGATTCATCAGAAGTTGGATTTTGGCCACTGCATCATTAAGCGTTTCCACTCTTTGACGGTCGATTTCAAGTCTGCCTCCGGCCTCCTGACACACGACAAGAGCATCGTTCACCTCCTTTCCTGCCTCCAGCAGACACTGACGGAAAGACTGAAGTGCCTCTTCCTGCCTGGCCTTGGCCACTTCAAGAGCAGCCTTATTGGCACCGTTACGAAAAACAGGCTGTAACAGGGAACCAGCAGCCTTCCAGATAAAAGACATAGGATCGGCTATTGACGTTCCATCGGTCATCCATCCGGCACTCCCGGAAAGTTTCACGGAAGGATAGAAGTCGGACCGTGCAGCATTTGTAGCATAAAATGCCTGGGCCAGAGCCATCTCTGATTTTAGGACATCAGGACGGATGGCGACCGCTTCCAATGGAATGCTTTCAAGCAGTTCGGGCATTTTCTGCTCGGCAAGCGGGAGTCTTTCGATCTCCATAGGTGTACATCCGATAAGGGTACAGATGGAATTCGCAGTCGTCACTATATTCTTGCGGATGGTAAGAATCGAGGCTTCCAGCCTCATTTTCTTGGCTTCAGACTGAAGAACAGCCACCTCTGTGG
>JAGHUZ010000050.1 GCA_018064575.1 Candidatus Minthomonas equi | reverse complement strand
AAGATGAAATGACCAAGCACTGCCTTCACACACGCATCTTCATCACTTTTCAGCATGTCGAAAAGGACCGGCATCGCGCATACTTTTCCACATCAGCCTTCTCGGAAGGGGATTGGATGATGCCAGAGCGAAGATGTATGATTTCCTGAACAGTGCCTACAATAACTATTATGGGGCTGACCACACTCCAGTCCCGGATGATTCGATAACATTGACTGTCAATAATTGAATTCGTAGTCGTAATCCGCGCCGCCGGCTCCGATGCGGAAAGTGTGGACTTCATTTTTTGCAGGCTTCACTGCGATTACGTCACAGCAGAGACTTTCGTCAAAGTTGAGGTCGGCCCGTCTGGTGCCTGGCATAAGATTTTCCTTGGAACAAGCACTCATACTCTGTGTGATGAAATAGTTTACATTTCTGTCCACCTCGTGCATATTGAAGTGACTGTCGCCACAGAGGAGACCGATGATGTTATGGTGCCGCTTGAGTTCTGCAAGCACATTCATCATCCTTTCATTGCTTCGGAGGGTGTATGGGGCTGGAGTGTTATGCCAGCGTCCATTCGGATGAGGTTGATAATGGCAGGTGACGAAAATCGAAAAATCCTGCGGAGTTTCATCAACAAGAGCCTTGAACCACTCCATCTGCTCGTCATCAAAGACATAGCACATATCTTTCTGAGTACAGGTTCCGCAACTGTTAAGGAGTATGATTCTGAATTTCTTCTCCGGAATGTCATAGTAATGATAGACTTTTCCAGGGGTGAGGTGCAGCTTATCTCCCGCCTTCTCAAGGCCGGGCTTTTGGAAAAGTTCCTGAAATCGCTCCTCACTGGTGATGGTGCCTTCGCCACCGTCCCAGTCGTGGTTGCCGGGGATGAAAAGGAACAGACCGGAGTATTTTTTCATTTCGTCGCTGACCTTGGTCAGAATGGTGTTGGTTATATCCTTGCTGATGTGGGCAGGGCCGAGGTTGACGCCTACGTCACCCAGGCAGAGCATAAAGTCGTAATTCCAGATGTCACTGGTCTCAGCCAGGTAGCCGATGTGGTGAAATCTGCAGTTGGTATGTGCGTGGATGTCGGTGAAGATGGGGAATATGATGGTCTCGTCATCGCCCTTCCACTCCCTGTAGCGCTTGTAGGCTTCCGTGACCTGGGGAACGACGAAATCGGGAATCCGATATTCCGGTGCCGCAGTGCCGTAGTCACGTGGCAGTTCGCCTGCGGTACACATATACAGGTCCAGCCCCTGACCATTCTCATATTCCTGATATTGAAGTTTGAGTTCATGCTTCCCCTTGCCCAGTGTCTTTTTCGCTATTGTATATTCGCAGCTGGAATTGAGGCCGATTAGCGTTTCCCCGTCAATAATGAATCTTGAATTGTCATCAGAATAAAGCAGGAATGAGTATTCGTTTTCTTCCGGAACGCTTAGTGTAGATGTAAATTCAGCGGCGAAATGGTCTTTGGATGGATTTGAATAATCTCCAAGTTGAAAACATTTTCCAGTACCGGTCACCGTCGGTTCACCAAGCGCTGAGAAATCGTCAGGAAGGGAATCTCCATCATAGCCTTCCCATATCTTGTAACTCACTTCACCCTCATTATATTTGAGGGTGAAGGCGGAAATCGCCACAAGTGCGGCGATAATCAATGTAATCTTTTTCATTTTATCGGCAGTGCAATTATCTGGTTCAAAGTTAAGGCTTACTAATCAGAAATCCAATCCGCTTACCCCGATTCCTGTTGAACTTCAAGGGTAATTCATTAGAAGGGATTTTTTCAAAACAGATTTAAAGATTGCTGATGACCGTTGATATGACAGAGTCTTTTATTATTTTTGTAAGAGATAATCGACATATACATATGGCCAGTCAGGAATACGATGTAATCATTATCGGAGGCGGTATCACCGGGGCCGGCACGGCCAGGGACTGTGCGCTGCGGGGACTCAGGACTCTACTCATTGAGCGTCACGATTTGGCTGCGGGGGCGACCGGAAGAAATCACGGACTTCTCCATTCCGGTGCTCGTTATGCTGTCACGGACAGTGAATCGGCTGCGGAATGCATCAGAGAGAATACCATACTCCGAAAGATAGCATCAAACTGTGTGGAGGAGACCGATGGACTTTTCATCTCGCTTCCCGAAGATGATATCGAATACCGGAAGACATTTATCGAAAGTTGCCAGAGGGCTGGCATAAAAGCCGAAGCCATCGACCCGAAAGATGCCATCAGAATGGAACCTGCCGTTAATCCCGATATAATCGGGGCCGTAAAGGTTCCGGATGCTTCGGTCGATCCTTTCCGTCTGACCACAGCGAACGTCCTTGATGCCACTGTTCACGGAGCGGAAGTGATGACATATTCCGAAGTGACGGGTTTCATTGAGGAAAACGGAAGAATTGTCGGGGTCACTGTGAGGAACCACCGTAGCGGTGAATTATCAGAGATGCGTTCTGCGGTGACGGTGAATGCTGCCGGCATATGGGGGCACGCTATCGCTGAACTTGCCGGAATCAGTATCGGAATGTATCCGGCCAAGGGCTCTTTGCTGATTTTCGGCCATCGTGTGAACAGAATGGTTATCAACCGCTGTCGCAAACCCGCCAATGCGGACATTCTGGTTCCCGGTGATGTCGTTTGCGTGATAGGTACTACCAGCACCAAAGTGCCGTTCGAAGATTGTGATGACATACGTGTTACGGCAGACGAGGTGAATCTGCTGCTTGAAGAGGGATGCAAACTGGCCCCGTCCATATCCCACACGAGGGTACTCCGGGCTTATGCCGGTGTCCGTCCTTTGGTGGCATCAGACGAAGACCCCACGGGCAGAAGCATATCCAGAGGCATCGTGCTCCTGGACCACGAGACGAGAGACGGACTCCCCGGCCTTATAACCATTACCGGTGGAAAACTCACGAGTTACAGGCTTATGGCTGAGCAGGCCACCGATCTGGTCTGCAGCAAGCTGGGCAATGTGAAAAAATGCGAAACCGCCCTCAGACCTCTTCCGGGTTCGGAAGAAGAGGTAGGAATCAGCAGACAAAGCGATTCTTTGGGACGTAAGGCCGCTGGGAACAGACACGGTGCCAGGGTGTTTCAGATGGACTTCGCTGATAAGTCGGAGGTAGTTTGCGAATGCGAACACGTTACCCGTGCGGAAATCGAATATGCCATAAAGTTCCTGGATGTCCATAATCTCATCGACCTCAGACGCCGCACGCGCATCGGGATGGGTACGTGCCAGGGGTCATTCTGTATGCTCAGGGTGGCCACAGTTCTTGCCCAGGCACTGGGTTGTCCGGAAAAGGCATCCGAATTCGTGCGTCAATATGTGGAGGAACGTTGGAAAGGATTAACCCCGGTATGTTGGGGGGAAGGAATTCGTGAAATGGAATTTATGAGAAAGCAATACGGAAAATGAGATACGACATCATCATAATAGGCGGAGGATTAGCCGGAGTCACCGCAGGACTACAACTGCATAAGGCAGGCAAACGCTGTCTCATCATCAGCGAAGGTCTCAGTCTGCACAAAACCCCTAAGGATGAATACATCGCTGCGGGAGGCGCTTTCCTTCCGGGGGATTCCGTCATTTCCGGAGAATGGGACGGAAATGCCCTGAAAGCGGTCAGAACCAGAAATCTGGAGGGGACCCGTCTCGAAGCCGACCATTTTATCCTTGCCTCCGGCAAATTCTTCAGCCGCGGACTCGTGGCCACGATGGATGCAGTCATTGAACCTGTCTTCGGATGTGACGTGGAGTTCGATTCGTGCAGGGACAAGTGGTATAATGACGATTTCTATGCGGTTCAGCCTTTCGAACGCTTCGGTGTAAAGCCCACGGAGGACGGACGTGTGTTCATAGGAGGTGTACCCGCCGCTAATCTGTGGGCGGCAGGAGAAATTCTCGCGGGTGAAACCGACATAGAGCAGAGTGCCCTGAAAATAGTTTCAATTTTGGTGAAATAACAGTTTGTCAGCATTTATGCAGGAATCTAACATCAGTCCCAATAATTTCGAGCAGTGTTTGAAATGCAATCTCTGCACTTCTGTGTGCCCGATGATGGCGGCGAATCCTCATTATCCCGGTCCCAAGCAGGCCGGTCCCGACGGTGAACGTTATCGTCTGAAGGATCCTGCTTTCTTCGACCTCACTCTCAAGTACTGTCTGAATTGCAAAAGGTGTGAAGTGGCCTGTCCTTCAGGAGTGAAAGTCGGAGATATAATCCAGGCCTCCAGACTCAAATACGGACATCAGTCAAATCCGCTGAGAGATACTATTCTGGCCAGCACCGACTTTGTTGGTTCACTGGCCTCGCCGATGGCTCCGACGGTGAATGCTCTGCTTGAGTGGAAACCGGTCAAAAAAATGATGAATCTCTTCGGCGTGGATTCACGCCGCAAATTCCCTTCATATAGTAAATTGAAATTTGAGAATTGGTTCAGAGAACAGGTTCCGTCACAGGAGAACTTCAGAAGATTCGTCAGCTATTTTCACGGATGTTACGTGAACTACAATTATCCTGAACTCGGTCAGGATTTCGTCAAGCTGATGAATGCCTGCGGATATGGAGTCAGAATGCTGGAAGGGGAGAAATGCTGCGGAGTGGCTATGATTTCCAATGGAATGGGACGTCAGGCCGCCGTAAACGGCTCGAAGAATCTCGATGCGATGCGGAAAGCCCTCAGGGACGGTTCTGAAGCCGTATTGACTTCATCGAGCACTTGCACCTTCACTATGAGAGATGAATACGAACATCTCCTCGGACTGAAAACTGCAGATATCCGTCCTCATCTGATGCTGGCCACCAAATTTATATTCGACCGCGTGGAATCCGGGGACATCCGTCTGGTATTCAAGGAAGAGCGGCGTGGAAAATATGTCTATCACACAGCCTGTCATATGCAGAAACTGGGATGGACCATCTACTCCACGGAACTTCTGAAAATGATACCGGGAATGGATTTGACAGTCCTGCCTCAGGAGTGCTGCGGTATCGCCGGTACATTCGGTTTCAAGAAGGAGAATTACCCATATTCCCAGCTCATAGGGTCAAAACTCTTCGATTTGATAAAGAAATTGAATCCCCGGGCTGTTATTACTGACTGTGAAACCTGCAAGTGGCAGATAGAGATGAGTACCGGATATTCCGTGCTCAACCCCATATCCGTTCTGGCAGAGGCCCTCGATTTGGAAAAGACGTCCCGACTCAATGTCGCAGTCCCCTCACGGTGACAGCGCATAGAACGTCATTGTCGTAAAGGATATATGCGTTTCGACCAAAAGTTATTACTTTTGCTATCGTTATGCTGGACAGAAGAACCATAGACCAGGTGATGGATGCGGCGGAAATCGTCGATGTGATAGGAGATTTCGTTTCATTGCGCCGCAGGGGAGCGAATTACATCGCCTGCTGTCCGTTCCATAATGAGAAGACTCCTTCTTTTCACGTATCCCCTTCCAAGGGTATTTACAAGTGTTTCGGCTGTGGCAAGGCCGGGAATGTCGTGACCTTTCTGAAGGACCACGAACAGATGACCTTCGTGGAGGCCATCAAGTATCTGGGACGCAAGTACGGTATTACTGTCGAGGATGTGGAGGAGGATGAAGAGGCTGTAGCGGAACGTCTCAGACACGAGTCCCTGCTGGCAGTTTCGGAGTTCGCCCAGAAGTATTACAGGGATGTGCTGTATAATACTGAAATGGGAAAATCTGTGGGTTTGAGCTATTTCAGGGATAAGCGAGGTTTCAGCGATGCGACCATAGAAAAGTTCGGGCTGGGCTTTTCTCCGAATGGGCACGGTGGATTCCGGGCCGGCGGTGAGTCGGTTCTTTCTCTGGCTGAGGCAGCTGCAAATGCCGGCTATAAGAGGGAATATCTTATCGCTACGGGACTTTGTTATGAAAGGGGTGCGGGGGTGCTTACCGACAAGTTCTATGAAAGGGTGATGTTCCCCATTCATTCCCTGAGCGGACGCGTGATAGCTTTCGGAGGACGTACTCTCCTGACAGATAAGTCCGTGGCCAAATACGTGAATTCCCCCGAAACCGAAATATATGTCAAGAATCAGTCGGTCTATGGTATTTTTCAGGCCAAGGCGGCCATCGCCAAAAAGCAGAAGTGTTATCTCGTGGAGGGATATGCTGATGTGATTTCGATGTCTCAGGCTGGAGTGGAGAATGTAGTGGCTTCTTCGGGTACTTCACTGACTTCCGGGCAGATACGGCTCATCAAACGCTTCACAACAAACATTACCGTAATGTATGACGGTGACGCCGCAGGCATCAAGGCTTCCATCAGAGGTATCGATATGCTTCTGGAGGAGGGAATGACCGTGAAGGTGGTTCTGTTTCCCGATGGTCAGGACCCCGATGATTTCGCACGTGCCCATACTCTTGACGAGATTAACTCCTTTCTGGACGAAAACGAAACCGATTTCATAGAATTCAAATATGAACTGCTCTCGGATGATATAAAGAAAGACCCTATCAAGAAGGCTGTTCTTATCCGTGAGATTATCCATACGATTTCCATCATTCCCGACCCGATATCCCGTCAGGTCTATACCGAACAGTGCTCCGAAAAACTCGGTGTGAAGCAGGAACTTCTTTCTGCTGAGGTAGCGAAGGCGCGGCGCAAGCATCTTGAAGAACGGGAGAAGGAAAAGATGCGGGAGAAGGACAGGATGGCACGTATGGCGGAGCGTGAGAAGGCGGTGGCAGGGGTGCGGCCTTCGCAGCCGGTGGAGGATGAATCTGCCGGAGGGGAAATTCTGCCCGATTTCGGGGATGTCCCGGAAAACACTTTGCCGGGCGGGGCGGAAAATGAACGCCGGTATTGCCTTCAGGTATGACAGACGGGAACCGGGGCATTTCGAATGAGTTTCTGATGCCTTCGGAGCGCGAACTGATGTACTACCTTCTGCGGTACGGAGAGTATGATTTAGTGTTTGACGAAAATCTCCTTTACGGCAATGAGCAGAAAGAGACCGTCACCGTTTTCCAGTATGTGGCGGCGCAGCTGGAAGAGGATTCGTTGGTTTTTGCGAATGACATTTACAGGAAAATGTTCGGGCTTTATGCCGCTGAAAGCGCTGCAGTGAATCGTGACGGAGGAGATGCCGCCCAGATACAGGAACGCATCCAGCGCGCATTTATCAATAATCAGGATGAAAACGTCTCACGGGAGGCTCTTGAACTTATAGTGCAGAAATACAATATTACGATAGAAGAATTTAATAAAGCGTTGACTCCCGAAGACAATATTCTCGGCCGTCTCATTCCGAAAGCGGTTGTAATGTACAAGGCCAGAATCGTGGACTGGGAATATAACAAAACATCATCCGCTCTGGGGGAAGCACAGCATACGGGTGCTGATTTTGATAGGCAGATGGAACTGATGCAGTATCTTCAGAATCTGATGAAACTGATAAAAATCCTCGTTGAAGAGGTATCGATATTTTAGGAACTATGGACAGGCTTTTTCTGATTGACGGTCACGCGCTGATGTACAGGATGTATTATGCATTTATGCGCAGACCTATGGTGAATTCGAAGGGCACCGATGTGTCGGTGATATTCGGTTTTATGAAATATCTTCTCGAACTCCTCAAGAGGGAGAAGCCGACCCATATGGCTGTGGCTTTCGACCCTCATTGCCCCACTTTCCGCCACGAAGCTTATCCTCCTTACAAGGCTAACCGCGATGCCGCTCCAGAGGTGGTCCGTGATTCATTGGAACCCTTGATTGAAATGATAAAGGCATTGGATATTCCTGTCCTGATGGTGCCCGGTTTCGAGGCTGACGATGTTATCGGTTCAGCGGCGGTAAGGGGTGAGAAGGAAGGGTTTGACGTGTATATGGTGACCCCGGACAAGGATTTCGGGCAGTTGATAAGCGAACATATCATTCAGTACAAGCCGGGAAAAGGCGGGGCTGACAATGAACTTGTGGGGGTGAAGGAGGTCTGTGAAAAGTATGGAATCTCTTCTCCTGAACAAGTGATAGACATTCTCGCACTTTGGGGAGACACAGCCGACAATGTTCCCGGGGTGCGCGGAGTGGGCGAGAAGGGGGCTTCCAGGCTGGTGGCGCAGTTCGGGAGCGTGGAAAACATAATGGCGAATCTGGACAAACTTTCCCCGAAGCAGGCGGAGGCGTTTCGCAGTAGTGAGGAACAATTGAAAATGAGCAAGTTCCTCGTGACCATCAAAACCGATGTGGCGCTCGACTGCTGCCGTGAAGACCTGAAGTTGGGAACGGGTGACGGCGTACGAATCCGGGAACTGTTCCAGAAGTATGAATTCTCTTCGTTGAAACAGTTGTTGCCGGAAGGTAAGGATGTCCTGGCAGAAAATTCATCTTTCAGCAACGTGCATTTTTCGGATGCTTCAATTTCTGAAGTGATGGAAGCTTCTCAAACTGAAAATACCATCGGCATATTGCGTTCAGTCTCAGGGAACTGGTGTATCTCCGCCGGTGGCAAAGTCGCTGTGACTGAGACTCCGACTGCTTTGCGTTCCATATTGGAGAGTGAATGTGCGAAGGTGGGGTTTGACCTGAAGGGAATAATGAATGCTCTCAGAAAAGAAGGGATGGCGTTGAATGGATATCTTGGGGATATCGAACTTCTTCATTACCTGATTAATCCGGAACTGTCGCACAAGGCGGAAATCCTGTGCCGTACATATTTGGGACTTGAACTGGAAACGGTAGTGGGGGGGGAGACTGACGGGCAGGACAAGTCGTCCGGCGAGTTGGATTTGTTCTCACAGCTTGAGGAAAGAAAAGTGGAGGTGACTGCCCGGGAGAAGGCATTGTGTTCCATTCTTGTGGAATTATACGGGGTCATCAGAAAAGAACTGGCGAAGGATGATGCTCAGGTAAAACTTTATGATGAAGTCGAGATGCCGTTGATTCGTGTGCTTTCGGATATGGAAAATGAGGGTTTCGGACTGGATACGGCATCATTGGCGGCCTTCGGAAATGAACTTCGCGGTAAGATAGCGGCCAAGGAGGCAGAAATCAGGGAAATGGCTGGTGAACCGTCACTTAATGTTCTTTCTCCTATGAGATTGGGATTGGTGCTGTTCGAAAAGATGAAACTGGACCCCAAAGCGAAAAAGAGTGCCAGAGGCTCGTACAGTACAGATGAAGAAACGCTCTCCTCCATTGCCGACAGGCATCCCATCATTCCTGCCATCCTGGAATACCGCGAAATGCGCAAGATGATGTCCACATACGTGGAGCCTCTGCCGCTGCTTCTCTCTCCTGCGGACGGAAAGATTCATACCACTTTCAATCAGTCAATGACTGCGACAGGACGACTCAGTTCTATGAAACCGAATCTTCAGAATATACCTGTCCGTTCGGATATGGGGAAGAATGTCAGGAAGGCGTTCATCCCTTCGCGCAATGGGAATCTGATAGTTTCGGCGGACTATTCGCAGATAGAACTCAGGCTGATGGCGGCTCTCAGCGGTGATGCCGGACTGGTGGAGGCATTCCGTGAAAACAAGGATATCCACAGTGCCACGGCTTCCAGAATATTCGGAAAAGCGGAGGCGGAAATCACCCGCGAGGAACGCTCACGCGCGAAGACGGCCAACTTCGGAATCATATATGGCATATCCGCCTTCGGACTGTCCCAGCGTCTGGGTATTCCGCAGTCCGAATCCAAGGCACTCATCGATGAGTACTTCGTACAATATCCCGGGGTCAGGGCTTATATTGAAAGAATGAAGGAGAAAGCTCGTGAAGAGGGCTGTGTCGAGACTATGTTTCACAGGAAGAGATACCTTCCCAATATCAATTCCCGTAATCACGCAGTCCGCTCTCTGGCAGAGAGAAATGCCATCAATGCCCCCATTCAGGGAAGTGCAGCGGATATCATAAAAGTCGCGATGGTTAGAATGGCGGACAGGTTGCGCAAGGAGGGACTTGCCGCGAAAATGATTCTTCAGGTACACGATGAACTGGTCTTTGATGTTCCTGAAAACGAAGTGGACAGGGTTTGCAGCCTGGCGCGGGAAGAAATGGAAGGTGTTATCGATCTCGGATTCCCGCTGACTGTCGAGTGCGGTGTGGGTGAAAACTGGCTGGAAGCGCATTGAAATGGGAGTCAAAGGGAAATACCTGAACATGGATGAAGCCGCATTGGTCCGGGAGGCAGTTTCAGGGGATGACGCTGCATTCGCAGTTCTGGTGGAACGCTCGGAATTGATGCTCAAGGGATACCTCTCGAAGTACTCACTGGGTGAAGAATTGGAGGACGTTCTTCAGGAATCCTACAGGAAAGCATATTTCGCACTTTCATCTTATCAGCCGGACATTTCGTCTTTCAGCACTTGGATACATACCATCGCATCCCGTACGGCGCTTGATTATCTGAGAAGCAGGTCGGTTAGAGACGTATCCCCCCTTTCCACAAATGATTCGGGCGAACTTCTGCAGCCTCAGGTCATGGTGAACTCTCCTGAAGATACCTTGATTTACAATCAGTCATATCTGGAAGCCGTGGACAGAATACATTCTCTTCCGTCCATTTACAGGGATGTGGCGGAACTCCGCTTTCTTGATGAACTGCCGTATGAAGAAATCGCTTCAAAATTGAGTCTGCCGCTCAATACCGTGCGGACAAGGATAAGGAGGGCGAAAGATATGATACTGGAAAAAACTGTCGGCACCGGCATCATCTGACCCGGGTGCAGTAACC
>JAGHUZ010000118.1 GCA_018064575.1 Candidatus Minthomonas equi | reverse complement strand
TCCTCCTGAAGCCATCACGGATTCAGGTGTGGTGACATTCATTCCATAGAGGGCATAGTCGAGAAGATGCACGCCCCAGTCTGTCATAAGACCACCGGCATAATCCCAGAACCATCTGAATGTGAAATGGAAGCGGTTGGGATTAAAGGGCCGTTCCGGGGCGGGACCGAGCCACATGTCATAATCCACACCTTCGGGAGCGGGACAGTCAGGCTGCACGGGAATTGAAGGACACCATCCCTGATAAGAGAACACCCTTACCGTTCTGATTTTTCCGAGCTTGCCGCTGCGGACAAAATCAACGGCATCCTGCCAATGAGGGTCGCTGCGCTGCCACTGGCCTACCTGAACGACACGATTGTATTTTTTCGCGGCACGAACCATAATATTGCATTCTTCAATACTGTTTCCGAGAGGTTTTTCGCAGTAGACATCTTTTCCTGCCTCGCAGGCTGAGACCATCTGCAGGCAGTGCCAATGGTCCGGAGTACCTACGATAACAACATCGATATCCTTGTTGTCTATGAGCTGGCGCCAGTCATTGTAAAGCTTGACTTTCTTGCCCTGTATCTTTTCTGTTTCCGCACCCCTTCTCTCAAGAACGTTGCGGTCTATGTCAGCGATGGCTGCACATTCTACTTCCGGATTCGTGAGGAAGGCGGAGAGGTCACTGAATCCCATTCCGTTACATCCGATGAGTCCTACTCTGATTTTGTCTGAAGGACTGACCTTTTTAGTGGCACCGCGAATAATAAAAGGGCTTGCAGTGATTCCAGCACCGATTGTGGCGGCTTTTCCGATAAATTCTCTACGATTCATAATATTAAGTTTTAGTGTTTTGATTCTCTGTCGAGTGTAAAGTTACGTATAATTTTATTAAATTTGCTGACACTTGAATACCAAATATAGAAATAGTATGCCACGTTTAGTAACACTTATGAGCTGCCAATGGGCAGATATGGACCTCGATACCCTTTGCGGCAAGGCTGCACGAATGGGTTATGACGGAATAGAACTTGCGATTTGGGGAAATCATCTGGACCCCCTTAAAGCTGCAGAAGATGATTCCTATGTAGAAAGTATCAAAGCTGTTTTCAAAAAACACAATCTGGTCGTAAAGGCTTTGTGTGCTCACGTGCCGAGCCAGTGTGTCGGCGATTACAATGACCCGAGACTTGATAATTTCGCTCCTGCGGAATATGCCGGGAAACCGGACGAAATCAGAAAATGGGCAGTCAAAACTATGAAGGCAGCGGCTATAGCTGCACGCAAACTCGGTGCATACTGTGTTACAGGATTTGTAGGCTCTCCGATTTGGAAATGGTTTTATTCCTTTCCTCAGACGACGGAAGAACAGATAGAGAATGGATTTCAGGAAATTTATGAACTCTGGTGCCCGATTCTGGATGTTTTCAAGGAAAATGGAATCAAATACTGTCTGGAAGTACATCCGGGAGAAATAGCCTTTGACTATTATTCTACCAAAAGGCTTCTGGAAAAGTTCTGCGACCATCCTGAATTCGGAATCAATTTTGACCCCAGTCATCTTCAGTGGCAAGGTGTGACGCCTCATATTTTTCTGGAGGATTTCATAGACAGAGTTTACCACGTTCATATGAAAGACTGTGCTGTTACACTTAACGGAAGAACGGGTCTTTTGGGCTCCCATATAGAATTCGGAGATTTGAGAAGAGGCTGGAATTTCCGCTCCCTTGGACACGGTGATGTGAATTTTGAAGAAATAATAAGGGTGCTGAACGCTCATAATTATGACGGACCGCTTTCTGTAGAATGGGAAGACTCCGGTATGGATCGCGAATACGGGGCGAAAGAAGCCTGCGAATTCGTGCGGAAAATAGATTTTCCTAAATCTGCCATAAGATTTGATGATGCTATAAAAAACTGAGAATATGAGGACAAAATTACGTTATGGTCAGGTGGGCGGAACGCTCAGTGCATTCATAGGCGGTGTGCACCGCAAAGCAATAGCCATAAACGAACAGGCGGAGCTGGTGGCAGGCTGTTTCAGTTCTTCCAATCCCGGTTCCAACATGGAGTGCGGGGCCCATTATGGAATAGAAGACAGTAGAATTTATCCAGACTACAGGACAATGGCCGAAAAGGAATCCGTGCGGGAAGACAAAATAGACTTTGTGGTTATCTGTACCCCGAACCGTTTTCATTATGATGTGGCGAAAGCATTCATTGAAAAAGGTATCCACGTAGTCTGTGAGAAACCTCTGTGTTTTAAAGTGGAGGAAGCCGAACATCTGTGCAGACTGGCGGAGGAAAATAATATACTCTTCTGTGTGACTTACACTTATACCGGGTACAATATGGTCAAGCAGGCCAGAGAACTGATAGGGAACGGACTCATCGGTGAAGTCGTGGATGTGAAGGCAGAGTATCTTCAGGACTGGCTTATGGATGAAGTGAATAATGCCGGGTCTTCTGAAAAGAAACTTTCCGTCTGGAGGATGAATCCCGATTTCAGCGGAATCTCAAACTGCGTAGGGGACATTGGAAGCCACATTGAAGAAACAGTTTCCTATATGACGGGCAGCAAGGTTAAAAGACTTGTCGCGATGCTTGACAAGTTTGGCCACGAGCTTGACCTGAATGCCAATATGCTGGTCGAATTCGACAATGGAGCTCACGGGACATTCTCCTGTTCGCAAATAGCCGCAGGGCATTACAATGGCCTTGCCATCCGGATTTTCGGAACGGAAGGTGCTGTGGAATGGGAGCAGGAACATCCTGATTTTCTCAGAGTTACACTGAAAGGTCAGCCGACGCAAATATACACGCGTGCCGCCCATACTTCCGGGCATGCACTTGAAATGAACAGAATTCCTTCCGGACACCCGGAGGGCTTGACTATGGCATTTGCCAATATCTACAGGACTTTCGCTGATGCACTGTTGAATAGAATCAACGGGAAAGATACAGACGGTAAGTGGGATTTGGATTTTCCTAATGCTGAAGATGGCCTTCGTGGAGTGAAATTCATCAATGCCTGTGTAGAAAGTTCCGACAAGGGCTCTGTCTGGGTTGAATTATAGGAAGATTCTTTCTCCGGTCAGGGTGGAGCAGGTGATAAATGATGTCATCGATACTCCAAGAATGCCGTGCAGATTCAGATTCTGACCTGTGAGAAACAGATTCGGAACAGGGGTTTTCGGTGTGAGAATGGTTCGTAGAGGGTCTTTCCAGTCCTTGACTATTCCATATGAAGCCCCTTCTGGGCTTGCTGTGTAATTCTCCCAGGAAAGGGGAGTGGAGGTATGGACGCTCTGAATGTCATCAGGAGAGAGTATTCCGTGCCTGCTGACGAAGCCAATGAGTTCTTCGGCCTTACGGGACTTGTACTCTTCATATTCTTCGCCTCGCTTCATAGGTTTTGTGCCGCTCCAACGTTCCACTTCCTTCCAGGGAAGTGGTGTGAGCAAGTCAACGCATTCCGCAGTGTCTCCGTGTTCCGGAATCATCCAACTGACCATAGCTCTGTCTATTATACCATCGGTAGATGGTTCCCATACGTCCCGGCAGTCATAAATGAACTGGTTGCGGTTAAGATATTGCCGTTTTCCGGGGAGTAAGCTGATAGAAACGGTAAAGGTGCCGGTAGTATTGTGCAGGGCGGACATTCTTTTGCGATATATGGCTCTTATGTTCTGAGAGTTTTTCAGAAGGGAAATGGTGGTGGCGGGGTGAATGTCGGAAATGAATCTATCTGCGGCAATCCGTTCACCGCCCTTGAGCGCAGCCTCGATAATAAGTCCTTTGCTTTCAATGAGTTCCACTACCTCTGCATTACAAATTACCGTTCCACCCATTTTTTGTATGCTCTCAGTCAGGGAACTGGCGATGGTATCCCCGCCCCCTTTGAGTCGCCAGGCACTTCTGATGAAGGAACTGTTGATTTGCGCGAAAATGTAAAGTGGGAGAGAATCTTTGGCCAAGTCCATTTTGAGAGATGTGCCGCTGAGTACGTTTCTCAGTGTGGGGTCGCTCACTGTTTCTTCCAGAAAGTTCCACGCGCTTCGGCTGAAAAGCGACTCCCTCGTGAGCTCTTCCGATTCCTTGGGTCTGAAACCGTCGAGGATTCCGTCACCGACTTTTTTCAGCAGGCTGACATATCGTTTAAGATTTTCCTTCTGGTGGGGGAATGATTCCGATAACTGCTGTGCAAATTCGTCATATCCGTTATGGAACAGGTAAGATTTGTCACTCAGAATCACTTCATCGAAGCCGTTGGTGTCCAGTCTGTGCCAGTCCAAATTCATAAGCCCGAAGTAATCGAACAGAGTATGAAGCGGCTGCCCCTTGTCAAGCCCCCCTACATAGTGAAAACCCGTATCGAAAAGTCTGCCCCCGCGACGGTAAGATTGCAGACAACCGCCAGGCTTGTGGTGCCTTTCGAGAATGCAGACATCATATCCTTTCTTCGTAAGGATATATCCGCATTCAAGTCCTCCCAATCCGGCTCCTATGATGACTACGTCGTAGTGTTCAGAAATAGATGGCATCAGCTTTGAGTTCCAAATAAGACTTTTCCGAATCCTTGATTTCCGCCTTAATCGAGCATCCTCCTTCGGATGTAGCGATATATATGAGAACAGTCAGTTCCGGTGTGTTTATGGGTGTAATCATACCGGTAAGGCGGCATTGTTTGATGGAGGAGAATCGTAATTTTTTCTGCAGCACTTTCTCCGTCAGGTCACGTATCATTCCTATATTGCACACCCCGGGAGATATGGGATGGCCCGGGAAGTGCCCCCGATAGACATCGCAGTCGGACTTTATCCTGATTTCAAAGGAATGTAATCCATCAACGATGGAAGAGTCCTTTATTTCATAGTAAGTGTTCCAGTTCATTTTTCAAGAAATACCTTCATCCGACATTCGGCGCACGGACCGTTTTCCGTATGTGACGATATGTTATATAAGACTACTCCAGCCGCTTCCGATATGTAGTGAACTTCTGCTGTCAGAGTCTCTCCTGCTTCGGGGAGGCGGTGAAAAATGCACTTCTTGATTTCACCTATATAACCTAATACAGGCTTTTCCCCGTTAATGTAAGTATTGATACCTGCGGTCGCTGCGGCGGATTGGGCCATATTCTCTATTACACCCATCTCACTGAGATGACCGTCTTCCAGGAACATATTGTCCTGACTAATGACAAACCCCGTACGGGCATCGTTTCCGGAAGCCTCGTACAGGGTTTGCGTCATTAGAATCGGTTCCCTTTGGGGAATCAATTCTCTGGCATCGATATCCCTGAGCATAAATGAACGCTAAGCGTTTACCTTTTCGTTTACGAAATCGTAAAGTTCGCTGAATGTCTTGATTTTGGAAACGTCCTGACCGTCAATCTTGATATCGAATGTGTCCTCAATCAAAGCTACCATATCAACGAGTGAAAGGCTGTCGAGTTCAAGAGTCTTCTTGATGTCGGCATCGGGGGTGATGGCTTCTACTTCTACTTCAAATTCCTCAGCGAGGACTTCGTTCATTTTCGCGATTAATTCTTCTTTTATCATAAGAGGGTTTATTTTTTAGTAAGTGTTCTGTTATTTCTTTAAAAGATTCCTGACTATCAGTGTGGAGTTGGTGCCTCCGAATCCGGATGAATTGGAAAGGAAAATATCGAATTTCTTTTCGACTCTCTTGGAGGGGATGTTTAAATGGATGGAATCTTCGTCAGGATTTTCGAAATTCAAGTTCGGGGCGATGAATCCGTTCTGCATCATCAGCATTGAGTAAATGATTTCGCTGGCACCAGCCATCCACATTTCGTGTCCTGTCTGTGATTTTGTGGATGTGACTTCGGGTCGTACATCACCGAATACGTTGTAAATGGCCTTCGCCTCGTTCTGGTCTCCTACGTGGGTGGAAGTGGCGTGAGCATTTACATATCCTATATCCTTCAGTGAAATGCCAGCACGTTCAATGGCCATTTTCAGGGAACGGCTGGGACCATCTACGTTGGGAACTGAGATATGGTCACCGTTGGATGAAAATCCATAGGCAAGTATTTCACCGAGTATGGGTGCACCGCGCTTCACGGCTGTTTCGTAATCTTCTATGATGACGGTCGCGGCGCCTCCGCTTGGAATAAGTCCGTCGCGGTCACGGTCGAAGGGACGTGATGCCTTTTCGGGAGCATCTTCTCTAGTGGAGAAAGCGCTGATGCCATCGAAACTTCCTACAGCATAGGGATTGACCTCCTGTGCTCCTCCGCAGACCACCATATCCTGAAGCCCGTCGGCGATGAGTAGTGCTCCGAGGCCGATGGCGTGAGAACCGCTGGCGCAAGCACCGGAAACGGTCAGGTTCATTCCCTTGAGTTTGAAAATGCAGGACAGGTTCATCGTAACGGTCGAGTTCATCGATTGGAAAATGGCACCTGAACCGACTTTGGTGGTGTCCAGCTTGCGAAGCATAGTTTCACAACTTTTGTAGGTAGGCTCCGCTGTGCTGTCTCCGCCATACATCAGTCCTACGATGTGGGAATCAAGATAATCCTGGTCAATGTGTGCGTTTTTCAAGGCTTCAGCCGTAGCTACATAGGCATATTTGGCTTGATCAGGCATATAATTCCGCTGATTGCGGCTGAGGACGGCTTTCAAATCGGGGGCAGTGACATTTCCTGTCAATGCGGAACGGAATCCCATTTCCTTTCTTACCGGGTCAAAAACGATACCTGATTTGGCATTGTAAAGACTATCCAGAACTGCATCCAGATTATAT
>JAGHUZ010000217.1 GCA_018064575.1 Candidatus Minthomonas equi | reverse complement strand
CGAATACATTTCAGGATGAATACCGGTATTGAGCATCATTACCGGAAGGTTCTTGTCATAAAAAGCCAGATAATCGGCAGAGGGGAGTTCTCCGGCCACCTGAGGCAGAGGTGGAATCAACAGGTCCCGGCACACTTCACCCATCAGATATGTCAGCTCGGAATTGGGCACTGCCGTGCAATAAGACAGCGGCGAGTCACTTCCAAGCCTTCCAACCATATTCAGATTCAGCATCATAGAAACATTGTCAATATCTTCGGAGCTCCGGTTGGCGAAATACCAAGCTCCGGCAAAACCCTCTCGTCCGGCTCCGAAACCGACGAAGACGACCGACCTTCTGAATGCAAATGACGAAGCCGCCACCCTGCGGGCCAGTTCAATGAGACAAGCGACACCTGAGGCATTGTTATCTGCACCAGGCATTATTTGAAATTCCTCTTTTCCGTCACGATTGATTACATTCGTACCTATATGGTCTATATTCGCCCCCACCACTATGAATTCGTTTTTCAGTTCAGGGTCATAACCTTCCACGATACCCACTACATTACGTGAAACAATGCTCTCTCCCCTCTCGGAAACTATCGTGAAATCCTGCCCCATCCGGTCGGAAAGCATTACCAGTCCTGACTCCTCGAACCGGTCATAAACATATTGAGCTGCAGCAAGTTCTCCATCTGTTCCCACCTTGCGTCCTGCAAGATTATCTGACGTGAGGTATTCCACACTCTCCCGCAGGCGACGGGGACAATCAGTCTCCTGTGCCGCCAGATGGCAGAAGGAAACAAGAATGACAGAGAAAAAAAGCGATATTCGTTTCATACAGTCAGATTCTAAAGCCGGACAAAAAACGGGCCGCAGCAGTGCGGCCCTCCGTGATTTATTTTTTATAAAATGGAGCCTTTACGACTTTCGCCTTGAGAAGCCTGTCCCTGACCTTGACGAATATTTCACTGTCTATTTTGAAGAAAGGAGCATTTACATATGCCATCCCGATAGGTTTGCGCATCGAAGGAGACATAGTTCCTGAGGTCACGTGACCTATGACAGCACCTTGGGCATCACACACTTCATAACCGTGACGGGGAACTCCCCTGTCTATCAGTTCAAAGGCCACCAGTTTACGGGTAACGCCCTCAGCCTTCTGTTTTCTGAGAAATTCACAATCGATGAAATCACCTTTCACGTCATTGAACTTGGTTACCCAGCCCAGACCGGCTTCCAGCGGAGACGTCGTATCATCAATATCATTGCCGTAGAGGCAGAATCCCATTTCCAAACGGAGCGTATCGCGTGCGCCCAATCCGATGGCCTTGATTCCAAACTCTTCTCCCGCCTCGAACACCGCATTCCAAAGTGCAGTGGCATCTTCATTGGCCGCATAGATTTCACACCCTCCGGCTCCGGTATATCCGGTTATGGAAAAAATGACGTCTATGCCGGCAAGTTTCAGTTTCTTGAAAGTATAGTATTCCATCGACATTACATCTACGTCAGTGAGTTTCTGCATCGCTTCGATGGCCTTCGGGCCCTGAACAGCCAACTGGCAGATTTCATCGGAAGCATTGTAGAGTTCCTTTCCCGGGGTAAGGCCGAATCCTGGGGCAATGGCACAGAGATGATTCCAATCCTTGTCGGTATTGGCGGCATTGACCACCAGAAGATAAGTGACTTCATCTATCTTATATGTCAGAAAATCATCCACTATGCCACCCTTACCATTGGGAAAGCAAGCATACTGAACTTTCCCGTCATACAGAACGGATGCGTCATTTGATGATACATATTGGATAAATTTCAATGCATTGGGTCCCTTGACCCAGATTTCACCCATATGAGATACATCGAATACTCCCACACCATCACGGACAGTCTGATGTTCCGCATTGATTCCGAAATATTCTACAGGCATATTGAAGCCTGCAAAAGGAACCATCTTGGCTCCAAGTGCTATGTGCTTATCTGTAAATGCAGTGGTTTTCATAGAATTATATTATTCGTGCAGTTTATTTTTCATATCATATATCCAAATGTCTTCAGGACAGTATGGGGATTCCTTGAAGTTCCATAAGGCACGCATAGCCTGCTCTAAATCATCCGACTGAAACAGGCTGACTGCATCATATCCGCTCTTGAAGACTATCTTCTTCGGACTATACCCGTCTTTGGTAAGGATTTGACGCAGATTGTTAGCATTATCCTGAATTCTGAAACATCCCACAATAACGTGAAACCGTGGATCGCCCTCGACCACTGCAGGAAGTTCACTGCTCTGTGACGCGGCCAGCCGCGCAGCTTCTTCGGCAGCTTTGATGGAATCGGCCACGAAACGCTCCCGTTCGGCCTTTTTCTGTACTTCCATTCTCATCTGTTCCAACTCTGCAGAAGTCGGTTTCCCCACCAATGAACGGAAAAAATCACAACTTGTCAACGAAAAGGCCAGCATCATAAGAATGACTGCAGTACGTAATGTCTTCATAATGTCGATATCTCTATTATAGTTTCAGCAAAAGTAACAAATAAGCTCACAAACACAAAATCGTCGGGCATTTCAAAACATTTTCATCAGTTCATCAAGCATTCCGGCAACGGCCGCCACCAGAATTATAGCTATCGGATGGATTTTCAGCCAGGAAGCGATAAAGGCGGCTGAAAACAATGCATAGGAAAGCCATCCGCTTGAAAAAGTCTGCCTGTTGCAAAGCATCAGTGCTGCTGCCCCTATCATTCCGATGGTTATGGGTTTAATCAGTGTGAGAGCCTCCTTCACGTAAGCATTGTCCCGAACGCGCAGATAGAACATACTGACAAACAACATAATGGTAATGGGAGGCAGAGACACTGCAAAAGTCGTCAATACCGACCCCCAGACACTTCCCGTCACAAGATACCCCACATAAGTGGCACAATTGATGGCGATGGGGCCGGGCGTCATCTGTGACACCGCTATGACATCAGTGAACTGAGCGGCGGTCAGCCACCCGTGCTTAAGCACTATTTCGTCTGAAATAAGTGACAGCATCGCATAGCCTCCACCGAATCCGAAGAATCCGATTTTCAAATATGACAGAAGCAGTTCCAGATATATCATAAACTTCTTATCAGATTATCATTCATTTTCTTCTGCAGAAAGCCAGCAACACACCGGAGGCCCCGGCTCCGAGAATAAGATATACGGGAGATATACCTGCAGCCCATATCACGACGGTCACCGTCAATGCCAGCACCCACCCACACCATTTCATTCCGGAGAGATACCTCACGAAAGGAACAGCTATAAGAGCGAGCACGGCGGGTCTCATACCCTCAAAAGCCGCATTCACCCACCGGTTTTCACGAATACCGTTCAGATACAAAGCTATCAGCAGCATTATGAAGAAAGAAGGAAGAATTACCCCTAACATTGCGCATAGCGCACCACTGAATCCTTTCATCTTATAGCCCACGAAAACAGCGGTATTGAGAGCGAAGGGACCGGGCGATGACTGAGCCAGGGCGAACTGATCCAGAAATTCACTTTCAGTAAACCATCCCCGCCTGTCCACCACCTCCCTTTGGATAAGCGGCACCATAGCATACCCGCTGCCAATAGTAAAAAGGCCTATTCTGAAAAAAGTAACGAAAAGCTGAATCAACATTCCGGGCAAGGGGCCTCCCCACCCTTCTCTTCAGCCCGGTCGAAAGCCTTGACGATTTTGGTCACCAAAGGATGACGGACTATATCTTCCGTACCGAAACGCACGAAGGAAATTCCCTTGATGTCCTTCAATAATTCTATTCCACGAAGCAGGCCGGAATCCTTCTTATTGGGAAGGTCTATCTGAGTGGCATCTCCCGTAACAATGAACTTGGCGTTGTTTCCCATACGGGTAAGGAACATCTTCAGCTGTCCGAGCGAGGTGTTCTGTGCCTCGTCCAGAATCACGAAAGCGCTGTCAAGCGTACGTCCGCGCATATATGCCAAAGGTGCTATCTGAATAACTCCTTCCTCCATCAGAGCTTCAAGTTTCTTGGGATGAATCATATCCCTGAGAGCATCATACAGCGGTTGAAGATAGGGGTCAAGTTTTTCTTTCAAGTCACCGGGAAGGAATCCGAGTCTTTCCCCTGCCTCCACAGCAGGACGTGTCAGAATCAGTTTTCGAACCTCCTTGTTCTTCAGAGCGCGTACAGCCAGAGCAATGGCAGTGTATGTCTTTCCTGTCCCGGCAGGGCCCAGGGCGAAGAGCAAATCATTCTTATAATACTCATCCACCATACGCTTCTGGTTTCTGGTACGTGCCCTTACCACCCGTCCCTCGTTTCCATAAACGATGGTATATGTCGATTCCGGCATTTCTCCTCCCGTTTCAGGCACTGTCTGCGGGAAATTCTCGACATCAAAAAGGCGATCCACATCATCTGCATTGAGAGATCTCTTGGTCTGCCTTATGGCTATCAAATCATTCAGCCGCCGCTCGAACAATTCACGGTCAGCAGCACTTCCGGCAAGATAAGTTCAGTACGCCGTGCCACGATTTTCAACTTCGGGAAATATCCTCTGATTCTGTCCAGAATTCTGTCATTCACCCCGTATATGTCGATGGGGTCTATTTCCTGCAAAGTGATTCTGCTTCCATTAGCGTTTCCGGTCATACTCCTGTTTTTTTCGCTTACACAAATTCTATTTTTCTGTCAGAATTTCCCCGATGCACCTCCACCGCCGAAATGACCGCCGCCGAAACCTCCGCTGAATCCGCCACCAAAACCTCCACCGGAATGACCGCTGCCAAAACCTCCACCCCGCGAGCCGAATCCACCTCCGGGGAAAATCCACGGACCGCCTCCACGTGAATTACCGGAACTGCCTCCACCGTTTTTTCCCATATTCCGCGTCAGCAATATCATCAAAAAGACAATGACTGCCAAAACTATGACAGCCGTCAGCAAATCACTGAAGAAGGTATCCTCCTCCACCGTTTCGGAATACTCTCCACAGGCCATTTCTTTCAGAACAGACACAGCGGCACACACTCCTTCGAAATATTCTCCCCGCGCAAGATATGGTATCATATCATTCCGGATAATACGATTACAGGCAGCATCAGGAATGGCAGCTTCAAGACCATATCCCACAGAAATGGCCACATCACCGGAAGATTCATCGGTTCTCGGTTTCAAAAGCACCACGACACCATTATCGTGGTTCCCACCTACCCCCCAGGATTCTCCGATTTGATAAGCATACTCAGCCGATGACAGCCCTTCCAAATCAGGAACAGTCATAACCACTATTCTGTTGGACGTAGAATCCGAGAATGCTATAAGGCTATTATTCAATTCGTTATAC
>JAGHUZ010000243.1 GCA_018064575.1 Candidatus Minthomonas equi | reverse complement strand
GAAAGGAACCGTAATCCGAAAGAGGATGTGTCGTAAGGGGGATTATGCTAGAAAAATCGAGAGCGGAAGAGATGAACTCCCTGTTTCCGTTTATTCCATCGGAGAGTTCTGGATAAAGGAAGATGCCATGTCCGAAAGAATCTACATATCTGTGCGCGAATTTCTTTTCCACGGATTTTCCGGGTCTTGAGCATCGGAAGAACAGAATGGGGGAGAAGGAGACAGAACTTACGAAGTCAGGAAGATAATATGTCTCCTGACTTCGCGTCAATGTGGAATCTGGTCTGAATCGGAAGGAGGAATAATCGTGACTTACGGTGAGTATGTTCATTACTTCATCGACAGTTTGATTTCTGTCAATACTTTCTTGGTGTCCTGAGTGAAATCACCGTTTATTATCCATGAATAATAACTGGGCTCTTGGGTTAATACCTCTTTTACCGGCTTTCCCTTATGCTTGCCGAAATTGAAGACAGGCTCGTTTTTGTCATTGTACACGATTCTGCCTGCATAATCCACAAATTTGGTTTTGGTGGAAAAATCAGCCAGAAACTGGACATCATTCTGTAAGTCGGGGTATCTGTCAAGCTGGGCTTTCAACACCTCATAGGTCGCCAGTGTATCCGCTTCTGCAGAGTGGGTATCATCGAGATTCCTGTCACAGTAAAAGCGGTAGGCGGCGACGAGTGTTCTCTGCTCCATCTTGTGAAAGATGTTCTGAACGTCTATGAGCTTTCTTTTCCTGAAATCAAAATCGACTCCGGCTCTGATGAATTCTTCGTTCAGGAGAGGAATGTCGAATTTCAGTGAATTGTATCCTGCGATGTCACATCCTTCCATCCACTGAGCCAGAGATTTGGCCACTTGCTTGAAGGTGGGTTCATTGGCCACGTCTTCATCGGAAATTCCGTGTACTGCCTGAGCCTCCGGTGAAATCGGAATGGTGGGATTGATTCTCCTTGTCTTGATTTCGGTCGTCCCGTTAGGGAATACTTTCACCGCACTTATTTCGACTATACGGTCAGTGGCTACGTTCAGCCCGGTACTTTCTATGTCGAAAAAAAGAAGCGGATTTTTCAGATTAAGCTGCATAATGATTCCTGATTTGTCGGATTCAAACTATTGGACACGGACAGGCATTATGAGGGAAGTGATGGTTTCGTCGGGGTCCGGAACGCCTGCGTTTACGATAAGGGCGGCACGACCTGGGTCTGCCAGTTCCATTGATACTTGTTCAAAGGGAAGACTGGCAAGTATCTCGGTGATGAAATTGGCTTTGAATCCTATCTCCATAGGTTCCCCGTCATAGGAACACGGGATGGTCTCGTGTGATGAAATATTGAATCCCACATCCTGTGCTGAAATGGTGAGGCTGGATGGAGTGATTCCGAACTTTATGTGGTTGGTGGCCTGATTCGAGCATACGGACACTCTCTTCACTGAATTGAGAAGGGTGTTTCTGTCGATTAACATCTTGCTTTGGTTGTTCTTCGGGATTACGGACTTGTATGCCGGATAACGTCCATCTATAAGGCGGCATATCATCAAAGTGCCGTTGAATTCAAAGAAAGCGTTCTTGTTGTCGTATGTCATTTTGACAGATTCTTCATCGTTTGTCAGTAGAGCCTTGAGAATGGCGGCAGGTTTTTTGTGGAGGATGAATGATGCTGTTTCGTTCGATTTTACGTCACCTCTGGTGTAACATACAAGTTTATGTGAATCGGATGCGACAAACGAAACCTCCTCGGGGGACATATCTACGAATATTCCGTTCATAACGGGTCTCAGTTCTTCTTCTGCAGTGGCATAGAGTGTGGCATTGATGCCAGCAAGAAGCGCTGCGGAAGGAATTACTGCACTTACGGCACCCTCGTCAGGACGTTTCAGGACAGGGTAGTCATCGGAAGTGAATATTTGAAACTGACTTTCTCCGGAGGCCCAATTCACTTTAAGGGTGTTGTCATTGTTAATGGTCTTGAATTCCAGAGGAATGTCGGGGAACATCTTGAGCGAATCGGTCAGAATCTTCGCTGGAACGACGATTTCTCCCTCTTCACGTACATCCTCTATGGTCATCGTTGTCTTCAATGTGGTTTCGTTGTCCGAACCGGTTATTTCCAACTCGTTTCCCTTCAATACAAAGAGAAAATTCTCCAAAATGTTGATTGCGGGTTTGGCTGGGATTACTTTCGAAACTGCTGTCAAGTGACGGAGCAATTCTGAACTGGATACTGTAAAACGCATATTGTCTCTGTTTATTTTTCAACTACAAATATAACTCAGATTTTGAGAATCCGTTTTTAATTGTGGGCAAATTTTGGCATATTATTTGATTTTGTTCGGATAAACCAATATTTGCGATTATGAAACGAAGTGTATTGATTATTATGGCATCTTTAATATCGGGTGCTCTGGCTGCAGTGGCAGTTACGGAATTTATCGGAGGCAGACAATCGTCATCAACTTCCTCATATGTATATAGTGATGATTCCGCCCGTGTTCAGCAAGTTAATTTTTCGGGAGAATACCCCGATTTTACATATGCTGCAGAATCAGCTGTCAAGGCAGTAGTGTTCGTTAAAGTTATCGTAAGAAGTGAGCAGCCTCAGATGCCGAACAATTTTTTTGAGTATTTCTTTGGATATGGCGGAGGTTCAGGTCAGCCGAGAGAACAAGTCGGCAGCGGTTCGGGTGTGATAATCCGGGAAGACGGTTATATCGTGACCAATAACCACGTAGTGAATGGAGCTTCTGAAATAGAAGTTACTATGGATGACGGGAAATCATTTAAGGCCGACCTTATCGGTACGGATCCTGTTACCGATATAGCTCTGATTAAAATCGACGGTCAGAATTTACCCACCGTTCCCATCGGTGATTCGGACAAACTACGCATAGGCGAGTGGGTGCTTGCCATAGGAAGTCCATATGGCCTTACTTCCACTATAACGGCCGGAATCGTCAGTGCCAAAGGACGCTCCCTGGCTGATAACCGTGAATTTAAAATAGAATCATTCATTCAGACCGATGCTGCTGTCAATCCCGGTAACAGTGGAGGAGCGCTGGTCAATATAAAGGGTGAACTGGTGGGTATAAATACTGCCATCTATTCCAATACCGGTTCCTATGCCGGATGTGCGTTCGCCGTTCCGGTAAGAATGGCTCAGAAAGTGGTGGAAGACTTGTTGGATTACGGCTCTGTTCAGAGAGGACTGCTCGGTATATCGATGCTCAATAACAGTGAGCAGCTTTCGACGGAAAAGAAACTGTCCACTTCGGAAGGAGTCTATATCGCTGAAGTGGTAAAAGGTGGCGCAGCTGCCGCTGCCGGAGTCAAAGAAGGTGATGTCCTGATGGCCATTA
>JAGHUZ010000204.1 GCA_018064575.1 Candidatus Minthomonas equi | reverse complement strand
ACACTGTACTTGTTTATAAGCGAACGGAATATTCCCAGATATGCTGCCCAGAACAGGCCATTGAGCAGAATCAGGACTATGCCGATGGGTTCTGTCTGGCGGACATTTCCTGCATCGTGGACTGAATTGTAAATGAGAAACAGAACACCACAGAAACTCAATGCGACACCTCCGGCCTTTTTCAATGTGATGGGCTCCTTTATGGCGATGGCGGCTATGAACATAGTGAATATGGGGGAGAGGGTAGTCAGCATAGTGCAGTCCATAGGCGTGATATGACGTATTCCTTCCAGAAAGAACATTTGTGTCATATAAAGCCCTATCATCGAGGCCAGAAATATTCTGAGCAGGTCTTTTCCTGCCACTTTCTCGCGTGGAAGGAACAATGAAAGAGTCCAGAACATAAGCGTGGCGCCAATCGCCCGGAAACAGAAGAGCAGTTGCGCCGACATCAGACCCGAATTTGACAATCCCTTGCACACGATAATATTGAAGCCGAAAATCAGATATGCTCCCAAACAAGAAAGGTGTGCAATGATTTTTGAATAATTTTTCTTTGACATATTGGTCGCAAAGGTATATTTTTGTTCAAATAAACGGATTACATTTGCACATTCATTTACAAGTATATGATTTGGAATTCAAGTAAAGAGTGTCTGAGCAGGGATGAAATGTGTGCCCTCCAGAGCAAGAGACTCTATAAAACCGTCAAGTATGTATATCATAACGTTCCGTTCTACAGGGCAAAGCTTCAGGCTATGGACTTGTCGCCTGAAGATATCCGCTCCATCGAGGACATAGACAAACTGCCGTTCACCACGAAACAGGATTTGCGGGATAATTATCCTTTCGGACTGCAGGCCGCACCTGCGAGTGAGATAGTTCGTGTGCATGCATCCACAGGCACTACCGGGAATCCCACCATCGTAGGATATACTAGAAAGGACATTGAAATATGGAGCGAATGTATGTCCCGTTGCTTCACTTCGTTCGGAGTCAGTCGGGATGATATATTCTCAGTGGCATATGGGTACGGGTTGTTTACCGGAGGTCTGGGTGCACATTACGGAATCGAAAATCTTGGGGCGGCGGTGGTGCCCACATCCACCGGAAATACCGAAAAACACGTTCGGCTCATAAGGGATTTAGGAATTACCGGAATAGCGTGTACCCCTTCTTATGCTTTATATCTGGCAGAAACGATGGAAAAAATGGGCATCCGCAGCAGTGAACTCCATCTTCGTGTAGGTGCCTTCGGCGCTGAACCGTGGACCGAAAGCATGAGGGCTGAAATCGAGTCACGGCTTGGATTGAAAGGGTATAACGTATATGGACTCAGTGAGATAGTTGGCCCTTCGGTCAGTTATGAATGTGAATGCCAAAACGGTTCTCATATAAATGAAGACCATTTCTTCCCTGAAATCATAAATCCAAAAACATTGGAAAGTGTGCCGGACGGAGAAGTAGGGGAACTCGTGTTCACCACTCTGACCAAGGAGGGAATGCCGTTATTGCGTTATCGCACGAAAGACCTTACCTGCCTTCTTCCTGACGGGTCTTGTGACTGCGGTCGGTCGAATAGGAAGATGGGGCGCATAGTAGGGCGCAGCGACGATATGCTATCATCAGGGGTATAAATGTCTTTCCGTCCCAGGTGGAAAGTGTCATTCTCAGTATGGAAGAATTCGCACCACGCTACATGCTTATTGTAGATAGAGTCAACAACCTTGATACTCTGACAGTTCAAGTGGAAATGAGACCTGAATTCTTTACTGCCAATTTCGACCATCTGGCTCCTTTGGAAGAACTTTCGAAAAAACTTTCTAACAAACTCAAGAGTGTCCTGAGTATCAGTGCCAAAGTGCAGCTGAAAGCACCTGGTACCATCCAGCGTTCGGAAGGGAAGAGTCAGTTCGTTATAGATAATCGTATCATCAAATAATCGCCTGTGTATGGAAAAAATGACTGTCAGCCAGCTTTCGATTTTTCTCGAAAACTCAAATGGAACATTCCTTAGGGTTCTGGACGTACTCAAGGAGGCCAATATTTCACTTATCGCCACTACCATAGCTGATACATCAGATTACGGTATATGCCGCATCATCTGTGATTATCCGATGAAAGCCGTGGAAATCCTTCGTCAGACAGGCCTTGCCGTGGCTGTTACGGAAGTTTTCGCATTGTCATTGGAAAACCGTCCCGGTGCCGCTGTGGACGTCTTGAAAATATTCCAGGATGGGGGACAGAATCTGCCATATCTGTATTCTTTCATAGCACGGGACCGGTTCGTAATAGTATGCCGTACTGAGAATTTGGAGCAGAGTAGTGAGATCATCAGAAATGAAGGTATCTGCTTCCTCACTGACGAGAATCTCCCTCAGTTTTCTTGAGTTCACGGGCGCAAAGGTCACATATCCCGCAATGGTGTTCTTCACTCTGACCGAAATATTCCGTCAGACGAAGTGAACGGCAGGGGAGGTGTCCGCCCTTGTCGTCCACCTTGTCAGAAATGTATTTGAGCATAGCATCCGCCTTTTCCTTATAGCGCTCTTTCCTTTCATTGAAATCTTTGGCTGAGATGTAAAGGTTTTCAGGGGTGAGTCTTTCTGTATGGAATGTTATCAAGGGGGAACGGGCTCTTGGAATATAGGTGATGACGTGTTCTCTGGAGAGGCGTATCAACATTTCCTTAACTTTTGGAACAGAGTCCCTGATGACCTTGGCGATGTATGTCTCGTCAATGGATACCAGCATAGAGAACAATG
>JAGHUZ010000099.1 GCA_018064575.1 Candidatus Minthomonas equi | reverse complement strand
GTCTTTCAGTGAAATTATAGTCCCACACCTTTCTTAAAAAAAAGATATCAGACTTAATTCCTAACTTACCTCGTTATCTCTCTCATTATTTCAATGAACTGAACCGTTTTTTCTCAAACGGACTGCAAAGGTATGGACATTTTTTGAATTACCAAATTTTATAATGATTTTTTTTTATTTTTGTCAGGATTTTTTTACCTCGATTATTAGACCATTCCGAATTATGGAATCTAAACAACAGAAAAGCAAAAGATTACCGGAAAACGCCTCCCGCATACTCAAGGAGGGAGAAAAATATCTCCCCCTGATGTCTCCGGATAAAAATTATCCTGAAGTAAATGCATGGTCCGTCAGTATGGGCCTTGTGATGACCATTATTTTCTCTGCAGCGGCTGCCTACCTCGGCTTGAAAGTCGGACAGGTATTCGAAGCGGCCATCCCGATAGCCATCATCGCAGTAGGAATGTCCGGAACACTCAAAAGAAAAAATGCTCTCGGAGAAAATGTCATCATCCAGTCCATAGGAGCCTGTTCCGGTGTAATCGTTGCCGGCGCCATCTTCACACTGCCGGCATTATATATTCTTCAGGACAAATACCCGGAACTGACTGTCAATTTCTCCCAGATTTTCTTCAGTTCCCTTCTGGGAGGCATTCTAGGCATTCTTTTCCTAATTCCATTCAGAAAATATTTCGTCCAGGAGCAGCACGGGAAATATCCTTTCCCGGAAGCCACAGCCACCACGCAGATTCTCGTAAGCGGTGAGACGGGAGGGAAAGGTGCCAGGACACTTCTCCTGAGCGGCCTTATCGGGGGTCTTTACGACTTTATAATATCCACCTTCGGATGGTGGTCGGAAGTTTTTACTACCGAAATAATTCCTTGGGGCGCTGCACTTGCCGACAAGGCTAAACTTGTCGTAAAACTGAATGTCGGAGCTGCCGTCCTCGGTCTGGGTTATATTATAGGTCTCAAATATTCATTCATCATCTGCTGCGGTTCCTTCCTCGTGTGGTTTGTAATCATTCCCCTGATGAATGTCATTTTCGGGAATCAGGTCGTGGAACTGATGGGTTCCGGCATAACTGCGACGGTCGGTCAGATGTCCGCACAGGAAATATTCACCACCTACGCCAGACATATCGGAATCGGGGGAATTGCCACCGCCGGCATAATAGGCATAATCAAGCAGGCAGGAATCATCAAGAGTGCCTTTTCCGTAGCATCCAAGGAATTCAAGGGGCAGAAAGGGGAATCCGATACCACACCCCGTACCGGGAAAGACCTTCCGATGAAAATCATTGCCGCAGGCATAAGCATCACCCTGCTGCTGACATTCCTCTTTTTCTGGCTCGGACTGCTCGATAATCTTTGGTATGCGGTAATCGCCATTCTGGTGGTAGCGGTAATCGCATTTCTGTTCACCACTGTAGCGGCGAACGCCATTGCCATCGTAGGTTCGAACCCGGTAAGCGGAATGACATTGATGACTCTCATTCTGGCATCCATTATCCTCGTGGCAGCCGGACTGAACGGAACGGCGGGAATGGTAGCGTCTCTGGTCATAGGAGGCGTCGTATGTACCGCATTGTCGGTAGCGGGAGGATTCATCACTGACTTAAAAATAGGCTATTGGCTCGGTTCCACCC
>JAGHUZ010000079.1 GCA_018064575.1 Candidatus Minthomonas equi | reverse complement strand
GAAGCCTTCTTGTACTGTAGCAAATCGGAAAGTGCGGATGCCTTGGCAGCTATTCTGAAATTCCACTGCGCCCATTTTCCTGAGGGGACATAAGAGAAGGTTATCGCGAAGCAATGGAGGTCGTATGTCGCAGAAAGCTGGGTCGTAGAAAGTTTCATCTGGGTAAAGTCAAACCCCGTGTTGAGATTGATGGAAAAATCTCTGGTCAATTTCATTTGAGCGGCCACTCCCAAAGTCTGGGTAATGTTATTCTTCGTAATCAGCTGGTTATTGGTATAAGAATAACTCTTGCTGTAACTCAGATTGTAATTGAAATTCAATGACCACGGAGCATTTGTGTTCATATAGTACACCCAGCCTCCGGGAATATACTCACCGGTATATGGGTCATAATACACCTTCATATACGGTGAAGCATCCGTTCCCACGGAAACGTTACCATTATGATTATGTCCCTTATCGACATCGGAGCCATCCTTCTGTCCGGAAGCGGCAGAGTTTCCTCCCTTTTCCGAGGCACCATCATACCCGAAGGTTTTTCCTTCTCCCGAAATATTGAAAGAGAAAGATGCTCCCGCGTTCGTGATACGGGCAAGTTTGAATCCGCCTTCACGGGCGATATTGAACTGGTTGATTCTCACTCCGCGCTCATTGATGGCATACGGGTCCAATGTCAGGTTCCCGTGAATGCCCACCTTTTCAAGAACATTTGTATTCATCGAAACACCTATGGTGGAGAGTTTCATGGAATCCGCCATAAAATTATAACTTCCGGAGATGTTCAACTGGTCGATAAGTTTTATTTTCTTCGTTCCGGTCCCCGTGGTATCCTTAGGGTCGGCGACTTTGGCTTCCAGATTATTGCCGATAGAGAAAGACAGCGAAGCACTTTGCCCTTTCGATGGAACAGAGTTCATTCCTCCGGACCATTTGTTATACTCAAGCGATTTTTGAGCGCCGTTGTTGTCAAGATAGGAATACACCTGATACCCATTGATAGTGGTACCGTGCTCAGGTCTCCACGAAACAGACAGAGAAGGTGTTATAACGTGCCTTACCGCCTTGAGTTTTCCGCCCCCTTTCGCTACGAAAGTCCCGTAGATTCTCGTGCTTGCAGACATTCCGGCAGAAAAATCCTGAGTGATACCGAAATCTCCGAACTGGTCCGTCCTGATATCTTCCACCCTATCGGTATCCGGATTATAGTATTTGCTGTTCGATTGGAAAAACCAGTTCATACCATAATTGATGGAAGGAGAAACATTCACATACTTGAAAAGAGTGATGGACGGAAGTCCTATGGTAAATCTATGGGACATTCCGCTTTGAAGTTTTTCGAGGAAATTAAAACCGGCCTCACTGGAAAAATCGCTGGTTTTGAAATTGATTTTGTTCTGCATCTGAGTATTGTAACTCAGGGCAAACTCTTCATACCATTTCTGTTTCCCCACCCTTTCCTTCTTTTTGAAGGGATAGAACCTGTTCAGGGAAAAGGTAATGTTCGGGAATGTGATGACATACGAACTGTCCCGGGAATTCTGACTGTGGAGGGCATTGACGGAAAGACTCGCCTTTTGCCAGGTTTTGGACCACGATATGGATGAAGACGTCTGATTAGTCAAAGCGGCCTGGACGGTCCGTTCATTGAATCTGCTGTTCGAAGGACTCGAGAAGTTCACGGATGCCCGGAATGATGTTCCGGGATGAGCCTTGGAGTCCTGGGAATGTGACCACTGGACACCGAAATTGGTAGTCTGCATAAACTCAGGAGTATTCCTCTCCCCTATCTGGTCATTCGAATAATTGATATTCAGACTTCCGGAAAATTTATATCTCACATTATAGCGCGAGGTAAGCTTGGCATTATAGGAACCAAGAGTAAAATATGAACCGGTCAAAGCGATATCGGCATAATCCCCAATAGTAAAATAAAAACCGCCGTCCTGCAGATAAAAGCCTCTGGCCTCCTCTTCTCCGAAGGTAGGGAAAAGGATACCGCCGGCTCTTTCCGGCCTTGACGGTACAAACCCGAAAGGAAGCATCAGAGGGAGCGGCACGTCGGCCAGGACAAGCTATGCGGGTCCGACCACCGTTTTCTGCTTGGGTTGTGTTTCGACCTTGGCGGTAGTCATCCTTAGATAATAATGAGGGTGTTCCGCATCGCAGACCGTAAACTTCCCTGCCTTTACATTCACGGACTTGTCCGGCATCATCTTGATTTTCGCTCCGTGCATTATTCCCTCGGAGTCCTTGGTGACTGCATTTTTGACACGAGCTTTCTTCGTATCGAAATTATAATAGCATTCATCCATATCATAGGTCTTTTCTCCGTCATTCATAACAGGTTTACCGATAACCACCCCGGCAGTGTCTTCCACCCCTTTGGCGAATACGGTAGCATTATCCACATCGTATGCCATATACTCGGCGGTGAGTTCCATCTTGTCATATTTGACTGTGACATCACCATAATAATATATCATTTTCCTTCCGGCAGAAAAATCTTCTATGACAGAATCGCGGGCCGTCGAAAATGCAGGAGCTTCAAGTGTACCCTGCTGCAATGTGTCTGCCGCGGAAAGTGAATCCGCGACGTCGCTCTGCACAGGAAGAGGAGTCACCAGGGAATTCCTCACGGCATTCGTATCGGAAACGGAGCTCGAATCAGATGCTGCGGCCGAATCCCGTGCGGCCACTTGTGTGGAACTA
>JAGHUZ010000130.1 GCA_018064575.1 Candidatus Minthomonas equi | reverse complement strand
TCTGCCCTGGGGCGACGCAGTCACCCAGACAGGTAAGATTTATCTAATCGTATATGACTGGCCGAAAGACGGCAAGCTCTGGGTTCCGGGCATACGGTCTGCCATCAATGATGTCAGACTGTACGGCGGCAAGCCTCTGAAATGGTCCAAGTTCGACATAAACCCCGAAATCAGCAATATGACCTGCATCGAGATACCGTTAGTCCAGCCCGATGAGTTCGCTTCAGTAATAGAAATTGATGTCGCGAACATCGACGTAAGCGGTATGGTCACCGTCGATCCCTCAGTACCCACCGAATTGTCAGTGGTCTTCGGCGAGCACGGAGGCTGCAAGCACGACTGGTGGGGATGGATGGACAAGTTCGGTGAATGGAAGTACAAGGACCTGCTCAGCGAATTCACTCCGGACAGCTGGTTCGACTGGACTGTGGACATTCCAAAAGCCGGATATTACGACGTGGAACTTGAATACAAGGGCGACAAATCCGTGCAGTGGAAGGTAGAACTCGACGGGAAGTCACTGTTCATCAACAGCCAGAAAGCGACAAACGCCTATGACTGGCACAGGCTCGGATGGATTGAAGTCACTGAACCCGGCCGGCACTGCATCTGCATAAGGACGGTCGGTGGTGACTTCACCGCAGCTGACGTGACCGGAATCCGTTTCACTCCCGTCAGACTCTGAGACTGGACGTCTATTTCGCCCAGTCGGGAGTCATTGAAAAGATTTCGCGCAGGATGGCGGAATCGAATTTGGCCTTGCGGTCATAAGTATAGATTCCGTTCTGCTCCTGCTCTACATCTGTCAGCTGAGTATAGCAGAAACCACTGATATAGTCATATCCTACAATAACTTCGGTAAGTCCCTTAAGTCTGTTATAAAATTCGTCAAGGGACTTGGGTCCCTGCCCATATCCCCAAGAATTGGAGGCATACTGTTCGATTACCCACTTGATACCGCCATATTCATCCAGAAAATAAGGCTGACCCTCATAAGGACATTCACATTCCTGCTTTAATGTAGGCACAGTATCATCGGTATGGGGCGCTATATCTTCTGCCAAATCTTCAGCTTCCTGATTATATCTATGATATGACCAGATATCTGTCTTGACGTGATAACCTCCGCTGGCATCGTGAACAGGACGATAGTCGATTTTATGGGTCAGGTCATAAGCATCCGTAAGGAGACGGTCGTGGATTCGCGCCTTGTCCGGGTCTGAAGGTCTGTCCCAGGTTTCATTGAAAGGAGTCCAAACGATAATGGAAGGATGATTCCGGTCACGCTCGACGATATCCTCCCACTCAGAGAGGAAATTACGTGCACCGACTTCATTGTTGACATCAAATCCCCAGCTGGATGACTCACCCCAAGTAAGATAACCGAGTTTATCCGCCCAATAATGGAACCTCTCCTCAAATACTTTCTGATGCAGACGTGCACCGTTGAACCCAACGGCCATACTCATTTCGATATCCGCCTTGAGTGCTTCATCGCTGGGAGCAGTCCATATTCCATCCGGATAAAACCCCTGGTCAAGCACGAAACGCAGGAACACGGGATTATTGTTCAAGTACAGGCGATGGCCTTCGATGTGCACCTTGCGCATTCCCGCATACGAAGAAACGGCATCCACTATGGCACCGGAAGCATCGAGCACCTCATACTTCACATCATAGAGGAAAGGAGATTCAGGAGACCAGGTCCTGGCCTTCTTCACCGGCACCACCACTGTCTGGGGAGAAGAGGCCTTGCAAGTCTTGGAAGCGACTACCTTGCCCCCGTCAAGAACACTTACACGGAACTGAAGCCCGTTTTCAAGAGCATAAAATGAAGGTTCGAAAATAAAACTGGAATTGTCCAGATCAGGTTTCACATACACGTTTCTGAGTCCACAGGGAGCGACAGCTTCCATCCAGACCGTCTGCCAGATACCGGTGGTACGGGTGTAAAGGCAGCCGTGCGATGCGTAAGCGGGACTCTGCTTGCCAAGGGCCTGCACACGCGAACGTGCATCATCTTCGACCTGAAGAACGATATTGGCAGTCTCACCGGCCCTGACATAACGAGTGATTTCAAAATCGAATGACGACATTCCACCCCAGTGGCGTCCGGCCACCTGCCCGTTTACATAAAGGACGCAATAATAATCCACCCCTCCGAAATGCATTATGATGCGGCGTCCATCCCACGAAGCTGGAATATCAACCTTGCGTTGATACCACATACCATCGATGAAGTCCTTGTACCCTACGCCGGAAAGTTCGCTCTCAGGACAAAAAGGGACATTGATGCTGCCTTCGAAGCCCTCGGATACAGAGAACCCTCTCTCAGCACCAGTCTTCGCGAAATCGAAGGTATAGGACCAGGTTCCGTTGAGATTAATCCAATCTGCACGTTCGAACTGAGGACGCGGAAATTCGGGCCTCGGAATACCTACGGCCTAAATCGAAATGAAAAGTGACAAAATCAGCGCCACGAAAAAAAATGTCTTCTTCATAGTATATATTAAGTATTAGTTTAATGCATTCGTTTAATTGGAGTTATCGCAGGGAGACCCTTGGTCCCATCCGGTCAAATCCGACAGAAGTGATACCATATTCAGCGAGCACTTCGTCAGAAATCCAGTACTCCAAGCCCTGTCCGCTGTCTTCCATTATGAAGGTATTGTCTTCGCTGACGATGTTGACTCCCCTGGTTATAAGCTCCGGAGTATTCACGACAAGATTTCCCTTCAGATAGTTCCGATTAACAAGTTCCCTGTCGAAAACGTGGGCGATATCAGGATATCTCTCCAGATAAAGTTTACCCATAGGTGTAAGAGCGTCCATCTCAGACGTCAGCCCCAGTACGGCACAGTCGTTCTCACTTCTTTCAAACCAGATATCAGCATCCCAAGCTGTATGACTCAAGGCATATGTACAATCATAGAATATGTTCCCGGTAATCAGGTTATCCTGGCCCCCGTGAATCTGCACACCGCCGAAACCGCGGCTGCCGCAATGGTTGAAGACATTGCCCTCGACAAGCATTCCCGATATACGGTCATCAAAACGCACACCTCCGGCTATATTATCCTTGGGGTCACCGATGTTATGGAAATAATTGTGACATATTCTGATACCGCGGAAATTGTAATTATTGAAGATATCGATGCCTCCCTGGTCATCACTTTCAAGCACCAAATCCTCAAAACGGTTGTATTCGACGAGTATATCGTTCCCGTCCAGACGCAGTGCGGAAGACGGACAATTCCGGAACAGGTTGTGGGTAATTGTCAAGCCACACCCACCGAAGCGGATACAAGGCTGGTATGTCTTACGGTACAGCGAAAGGGTTTCTATAGTACAATCTGATACTTCGAAACCGGCAGGTTCCAATGTCGTGCGGTCACCGCCTTGAAGAATAATGCCGGCACACCCGAGTTCCGCCATACGGCAATGAAGGAATTTATGACCGCTGCCTCCATTGATAACAGCGACATCCTGAGCGAACCTGAAGAAAGAACAGTTTTTAAAAACGACATCACTGCCTCCGTCCACCTTAACCGCTCCACCACGTCCCCCATACATTTCTATCCCTTCGACGCAGATATCGGAACAGTTCGAGAATGTCATCATAGCTTCACCTGAAAAAGATGAAACACTTGTGCCTTCTCCATCGAAACCATCAGGGGCATACCATAAAAGTTTTCCTCTCCTCCGATCGACCCAATACTCACCGGGACTGTCCAGTTCGCATAGCAGATTAACACCACGGAAACGACATCCATCGCGATATCCGTACGGGCTTTTCTCTCCATCTATCGTCATCGATTTCGAGACCGTGTCGATGCTGACCGGGTTATACATATCGAACCAGTCAAATCCCCAATACCCATGCAGGAAGGGTGCATCCTCTTCAGCCCATCTGTCCATACGGGCATCCACATACTCG
>JAGHUZ010000009.1 GCA_018064575.1 Candidatus Minthomonas equi | reverse complement strand
CTATTCGTTCATATCGAAAATCTTGTCCATCAGCTTCCATTTCTCAGCGGACGGAAGAGAGGGGTCGGCGCCTTGGGCTTCTGCGACGAAGGCTTCCCATTCGGCCTGCCGTGGCATCTGCGCGAGTCGCGCCCAATCCCTGTTCCAGTCGAATTCATCCACTGTGTCGCAAATCATAAAGGCGTGAGTACCGTTCAGATATATCTGCATATCAAGGATACCCACAGTCCTCTGGCCTTCGATAATTTCCGGCCACACGTGGAAGTGAACTTCACAATATTTTCGAATCAGTTCCGGGTCATCGGCCAAATCCAATGTCTGACAGTAACGTTTCATATTTCGTATTTTAAGACTTATTCCCAGTTTTTGGGCCAGTTGAAGCCCCTGTCACGTAACCAGTCGAAGCCTAAGACGGAGCCGCAGCTGACGATGATTCCGAAGAGTATCCAGCCAAGCAATGTTTTGGAACGGCTGTTAGTCTTCTTCATAGGAACATCGACAGGTTTGACTGCCGACAGGACGGGAGTGTCATTCTTGACTTTAAGTTCTGCCTGAAGAAGCTGTTTCGACACTTCGGTGTAGAGTGCGAAAGCCAGGTCATACTCGGAATTGAGCTGCTGCCTGCGTGTCTCTGAAATGGCAGTGGGAACTCCACGATTCGAATCCATATACTGAGCCAGTTCCATCTGTTTGGTCAGATAATCGGTCTTGGTCTCTTCACAACGTGCCTGAAGATATGATAGATTATCCCTGGCCTGAGTCTGCTTGAAGTCTGCGATATACTTCTGCATCAAATCAAGAGCGCCCTGACAAAGTTCAGCTGCAGCCAGAGCTTCGCTCGATTTCGCGCTGAGAGTCAGGTATCCGTCTTTTTTGTCCACAACCAGAGAAACCACTTTCGAGAGTTGCTTATACACCTTATACTCATCATTCGTAAAGGCACTTATCTGCTTCTTGGATTCTCCTCCTGGCACCACTACATCGGGCTGTTCGCCACGGATGGCTTCCATAATGACCCCCGGAAGTCCGACGGTATATTTCATAATACCCATAAGAACAGTATCGAAGGTGAATCTGCTATATTTGGGGTCGGTAGCCAAGTCATACAGAGTGACCGGCTCATCATAGTCATCGAAGTGCAGAGGCACTCTCATAAGTTCCCTGTTGAATTCCACACTGGAAAGCAATTGGGGATAAATCAGGGGCGAAAGGGACTCTCCTGCACTCATATCCCCCAGATTGATGCCGGCCAGAGCGGCCAGGGATGAGAGCGAGCCTCCGGATGCCTTGGAAGACGAACTCAGCGGTACGAAAGTACAGGACGAAGTATAGATGGGTTTCTGAAATATGGCAGCCAGAAAGCCCAGCACCACGAACACAGCACCCACTCTAATTATATACCTGCGCTTGGTCCAGAGCCTGAGCGCCAATTCCTTGAAATCTATGGAACTTTCCTCTTCCATAGGATTGGGGTTGGGGTTGACTTGATTTTCCATATTACTTAAACGCATTAAGCAGTGCGACAACCATGGATGCGATAGATGTGGTGGAAGATGCCAGAGAGGCGATTTCCGCAGGAGTCATTTGACGGTCCTGCGAAGGATCCCGTTCGGGAACGACCAGTTCCATCCCGGGTTCAGGTTTGATTTTTTCCCTACGTGCCACTTGTCCGCTCATATAGACGGCGTAAATCTGTCCTTTCCTTGCGCGTTTGGTATAACCGCCGGCCTGACTGACGTAGTAAGACCAGGGCTGTCTGTCATCGAATGCGACCGTGTTCGGATAGTTGACGCCTCCGGATATCTTGACTGTATTGTTCATCTGAGGGATTTCGATGATGTCTCCGGCACGGAGGATAACATCAGCTACGGAACCTGGAAAAGACATAGCTTTTTCGAGGTCAATACCGATGTTATACCTGTCTTCCAGCATAATGGAATCGACCTTGACACTGCCTGACAGTTTGCTGGCGGCTATTTCCATAGCGACTTTCTGGCGTTCCTGTTCTTCTTCGGTGAGCACACGCGTGAGTTTCGCTCCGTGCGGATAAGCGTCATCAGTGAATCCTCCTACACGTTCCATCACGTCGGACAGACGCACCTGTGCCTTGGAGATGACATATGTACCCGGTGCGATGACTTCACCATCGACGGTCACGGCAGTCTGTGGATTGAAGAAGGTCAGCCGCCGGAATGACACCATATCGTACGGATTGAGTTCTTCCTGCCACAGCGCAGCATTTTCCTCCAGATTAACGGTACGTACAGAGCCGCGCTCACGTCCGCCGCGGGTGGATATTTCCACGTTGGTCAAATCAACACCGTGAGTACACCCTTGTGCCAGTTCCACCAACTCTACCAAGGTCATTCCGTCACGATAGACATACTCACCGGGGGCATTTACCTCACCGTTTATGGAAACCGTAGTATTCTTTCGAATTTCCTTGATACTGTAGATACGTACGGCATCACCCGGCAGGACTTTGAATTCGAGGGAATCGTTCATAGCCTTCTGCACATCGAAGGGTACGATTACAGGATGACCATCTGAGCCTTCGCGACTTATCTGACCGCTCGCTATGTAGGCATTTTCGGTCAGGCCACCTGCACCCTTGATGAGACGTGCTATCGTAAGTGTGTCACTGTATGAATACACAGCAGGATTCTCCACTGCTCCGTTTATGGAAACGAAACGCGCTTCACTCATATCATCGTGACTGTACAGGGTTATGATATCTTCCCGCTTGAGAGTAATCTTCAGACTTCCATTCATCACCTTCGCGAGGTCGAAAATCAAGAATTCCGGCTGGCGGTTGGCATCCTTGCGGCTGATTTGTCCTTTGCCGGTATAGGCGCCATCAATGAGACCTCCGGCCTTCTCCAACAACGAAGCCAAATCTATAATATTATCGTTCAAAGCATAGGCACCGGGGTACTTGACCGGACCGTAGATGGATACGGTATTCTGGTCCATGGCCTTGTATGTACGCACACTCACGCAGTCACCGTCCTGCAGGCGGAATGAAGCGAAGTCGGGCTCAGGAACATCGATGCTGGTATTGCCCGCTATTCCACGGCGATACACATTTACCGAATTTCTCTGAGCGTCCTGAGCAAAACCCGCAGCGTACTTGATTACGTCCTTGACAGTCTCCCCTTCCGTTATTTCATAATTCATCGGACGCATCACGGCACCATCCACCTTGACGACATCACTGTAAGCGGCTACCGCTATGACATCGCCGTCCTGGATGCGCAGGTTCTCATTGAACCTGCCATTGAAGAGAAAGTCGTACATATCGAAATCGGCCACCTTGCGTCCGTGGCGGAACAGGGTGATATTACGTACAGAACCCTTTTCACTGATACCCCCGGCCATATAGATGACGGACGGGGTAGTGGCAAGCGATGGCACTGAATAAAGCCCTGGAGTGACGACTTCGCCTGAAACATAGATGGAGACGCCCTTGATTTTCCTTATGGAAAGTTTGATATAAGTATCGGGATTACTGCCCGTAAGACCGGAATAAATGCGGCCGAGCTGTTCCTGAAGATAATTCTCGGCCTTGCTGAGTGTCATTCCTGCCAGATAGACCGGGCCCAAATCCGGAACGGGGATGCTTCCGTCATTACCCATAACGGCCTCCACGTGCGATACCGTGGCACCCCAAATGTCTATCACCAGTTCATCTCCGGGGCCCAGAACGTATGAAGCAGGTGCAGGCGCATTATAACTCGGGATGATGCTGAGACCGGTCGATGTGAAGTATGAGTGACCGTAGATTTCATTCGCTTTTTCTTTTTCTTTGTCCTTGTCCTTGTTTTTGTTTTTGTCCTCCTCTTGTTCCATCGTCTCAAGGATGGTCATATTCAGATTCTGGAGATCATAGGACTGATTGGAGTTGACATCGTTCTCTGTCTGGAAAGATCCGGCAGTATTGCCGCCGGAACCTTTTGCAGATTTGCCTCCGTTCTGACCGTTACGATTATTCAGCATTGCATTGATTTCACTGTCCGAATAGCCGTATGCCCGTGCCATCGACTTGGCGGCGGCGATTTCCGATGCGCTCTGACCATATACAGGTATAGCCGTGAATACCATCACCAAAAGCAAAGGTAATAAACGAGAAATAATATGAGTTATTTTCATTGAGTGTATATTGAATATATTTTTTTCATAGAACACTGCACAATACGCATTCCCATTAAGGCGTAAAAATAGCAAAAAATTCCTTTCCCAGCAACATTTTCACTCCATTAGGGTCATACCGCAGGGTGCTTGTTTCTTTGGGAAACGACAAGTTCACCGGCACTTCAACCCCTTGGCTATCGGGCTTCAATGTTCAATTTCTTATCGATATTGGTCATCTTGAAAATGCTCATCACCGGTGAGCAAACGTTGATGACGGAAAAAGATGCACCGAGAGACTTCGCCTTTCTGTGTGCGGCGAGCACCTGACGCAGTCCGGCTGAAGACATATATTCCACAAGCTCGAAATCGAGGACTATGGCATCCGCTGTGTCCACTGCCTCTATGACATTACCCAATTCGGGAGACGATACCGTATCCAGCCAGCCTTCCGGTTTGATAGTTACACATCCGTTTTCTAATGACTTGGAAATTTTCATAGTGAATTTATTTGATTGATTAATTATTTCAAAACAGATTCTTTGTTATAGTCAATATGTTTCGCCCGTCTTTATATTCATAATCCACGGAATCGGCGATAGTGAATGCTATCAGCCTGCCCAGTCCGCCTATGGCAGTATCCACGTCATATTCGGAGGCATCGGGCAGTCCGTACCTCGGATCAAAGGGACGTCCTCCGTCAGAAAAACGCATCACCACCTTGTCCGAGTATTCGAAGTCGAACAGAATCTTCTCATCTTCAGGAGCGGAGCCGTCAAAGGCGTATGAACAAATATTGACGAAACATTCCTCAGCCGCCACACACAGTTTCATAAGCAATGCTTTGGGAAGGTCGCCGGACATTATGCAGTCACGTATTTTTCCGAATTCCCTGACATTATACCCGAGCGAAAGGGCAGGTTTCTCTCTAAAGTACAGACAGAGCATGGTAATGTCGTCATTCTGCTCGGTATGACTGGCGAATAAGCGGACAGATGCTTCGACAGCCTCGATGAAGTGCCTTTTTCCCGCAGCGGCTTCTTCCTTCAGAACACTTTCCAAACGCTCGACTCCATAAAACTCACCAGCCTCATTTACGGCTTCGCTGACACCGTCAGTATAAAGGAATACTGTATCCCCGTTCTCGATTTTCACCTGCGAATCGGTATATTTTTCACCTGCGAAAATTCCAAGTGGAATACCCTCCGAGCCGCACAGAAGTTCGAGACCGTCACGGATGGCATACGGCGGATTGTGACCCGCATTGGCATAGGT
>JAGHUZ010000025.1 GCA_018064575.1 Candidatus Minthomonas equi | reverse complement strand
CTTCACTCCTGCGGAACAGGAATTCGAGATAGGAAAGGCCATAAAGATGATAGAGGGACGCGACGTTACTCTTTTTGCCACCGGTCATCTGGTTTGGGAATCCATTCGGGCAGTTCAGGAACTGGAGAAAGAGGGTATATCGGTGGAACTCATCGACCTGGCGACCATCAAGCCTCTCGATGAAAAGGCGGTTCTCGAATCTGCCGCCAAGACCGGAGCCGTCGTATGCGCTGAGGAACATCTCATCGCCGGAGGTGTCGGAGAACTCATTTCAGGCGTTCTATGCCGTCACACTCCCTGCCCCGTCGAATTCGTCGCCGTCGATGATGTTTTCGGAAAGAGCGGCACACCTGCTGAACTGATGAAAGCATACGGCCTCGATGCAGTTCACATCGCAGAGGCCGTACGCAGAGTCCTCAGAAGAAAGTAATCTGAGGGAACAGGAGAAACTGTTTGTCATTTGTTTTTGAAAACTTCGAAATCGAAGTCGATATCCAAGTCATCTGTAGTTTTTTCCAGTGTCTCGATAGCTTCTTCGCTGATGTCCATATTCGAGTATTCTACCGTATTGTCGAACTGATGGAATATCGGGCGGTCGATAACCACTTTCATAGTTTCCGGAAGATTGATGACGATCTTCCTTCCTATCTCTCCGATAGTCCTTCCTTTCCCGTAGATGACAGGGGACAGAGTGAGCGTATCTCCGTGGAATGAATAGAAATCGAGTTTCTGTTTCTTCTTGAGTTCATCAAGAGACATCAGGGCATTGAAAAGATTTGATGAAATGCTGACCGAGCAGCTGTCCTGACAGTTTCTGTTGAGTTCTATGCGTGGATAGACTGCCGCCACGGTACTGTCTTTCAGCTCTTTGTCGAGATATATCAGGGAAAATTCATCCTCGTCACCCTTGACGATGGCCTGCTTCTGAGCCCAATTGTCGATTCCTTCGAATTCGATATGTATGGCCTTGCCCTGAGGTTCAATGTAACTTGTAGTCAACTCTTTTTCGTGATACAGAAGATGCTTGACATTGTCCACACCCAGTACTATCAACCCCACCAGAGACGCTATCCATAATAAGAATATAATCAGACCTGGTCTCCACGCAGGAGACTTTAATTTGAAAACCAGTAAAATGCCGCCATAAAGCATTCCGATGAGCGGAAGTGCGACTACAAGTATCAGAAGTAAACTTGTCGCTGTGAAACTGATTTCGGATGACATCAGTAAATCAGTTATGAAATCGGGGCAAACTGTGGTACCTGTGGCCACCACAGCGAATATAGCAGTCAGCATTCCGATAAAACCCGTCAAAGCTATGAAGATGAGAAAAATGCCGAGGATAACGAGAAGAGCCTTGCATATGAAAACCCAGAACGCATTGTTTCCGTTTCGTCCCTCTTCATACTCCTTCCTGTTTTCGAGATGCTTCTCGATGTCATCGTATGAAAGTTTCTCGCCTCTCATAGCGCATTTCTGCTCCGTAGTTTTGGCCAGAGGGATGCAAATCCAGAGGACAGCATAGACCAGAATGAGTAAGAACGGTGAAGGCCAGTGGTAATTATTGATGGTTGCCAGCAGTATAAAC
>JAGHUZ010000032.1 GCA_018064575.1 Candidatus Minthomonas equi | reverse complement strand
AAGGACTCGCTGAAGGCGAAGCAAAAGGCAGGATCGAAGGACTTGCCGAAGGTCGTTCAGAGACCCAAAGAGAATTGGCGCAGAAAATGCTTTTCAAAGGGATGTCCGTACAGGACATTTCGGAACTGACCGGTATGTCTGTTGAAGACATAGAAAATCTGAATAAATGACAATGCTGTGCCATGGCATTCAACATTGATGAATCGCAGGGTAACCCTCTATGGCTACCCTGCTTTTTTTATGCACTCAAAACGCCATTGATATTTATCAATAAACGGAAATTTGAAATATAAAAACAGAAATACCTTTATTGATGGTTATTCTGAGGTACCTGACTTGTCGTAATATCGCGGAAAACCTACAGCTTCAAGAAAGGACTCGCCAAAGGCTTCATTTCAGCCATAAACGAAGGTTGGTTCAAGGAACATCAGAAATTCTTTTCAAAATGGTTATAAAAGAATTTCAGCTGGTATCTGTTGTTAATATCCTGTTGATTTTTATTGAGAAAAACAGTTGTTAAGTGGTGATTGCTGCTGTATTTTTGCAAGCACCTTATTAACACACTTATATGAAAAAACTATCTTTTGTTTTCGCAGCTCTTCTCCTGAGCTCGTTCGCCCTCAAGGCACAGAATGTTCAGGTCTTTTACGATTTTGGTGAAGACCGCAAGCAGGTGACCACCACTGCCGAAATTTTCAAGGCTGACAGTTGGGGTAACACCTTCTCTTTTATCGACCTCGATTACACTTTCCGTAATGAAAAAGGCAAGAGCATAGGTATCGGCGGCGCCTATATGGAATTTGCAAGATGTTTGAATTTCTGGCAGGATACCAAGGCCGGCTTCTTCAGCATCCAACTTGAGTACAATGGCGGTCTCGGCACATTCACGGCGGACGGTTCCCGCAATACCGGCACTGTCGGTACATTCAGCATAAATCACGCATTCCTCGCCGGTGCCGACTTCTTCCTCCACTCCAAGAATTTCAACAATCTCTTCAATCTTAAGCTTCTCTACAAGAAGTACGTCAGTTATGACCAGAAGGCTCCCCTTCAGTTCACTTTCGTGTGGACCTGTAATAATCTTTTCGGAGCCAAGGGTCTGACATTCTCCGGTTTCGCCGATTTCTGGTGGCAGGACCAAATGTGCGACAAGGGTGCTACCAGTACCGTTTTCCTTTCAGAACCTCAGCTCTGGTATGCTGTAGGTCAGCTTTTCGGATGTCCTAACCTCAATATCGGCGGAGAACTTGAACTCAGCCATAACTTCGGTGGCGTTTCCGGTTTCAAATGCCGTCCCTGTCTCGGTATCAAATGGGATTTCGCAGCCGGAGCTCCCAACAAGAAAGCAGCTACTAAACACTAATTCCTAACAATATTATCTATGCTTAAGAAATTGTTCGGTTTCGATGCCGCTGTGAACAATGTCCGTACGGAGATTGTAGCAGGTATCACCACTTTCCTGACAATGGCCTACATTCTGGCCGTCAATCCAAGTATTTTCGGCGACCTCGATGGTATGCCTAAAGGTGCCGTTTTCACATCTACCGCACTGGCTGCCATCCTGGGTACTCTCTGTATGGCGTTTTATGCCAAGAAACCTTTCGGGCTTGCTCCCGGAATGGGTTTGAATGCATTCTTCGTATACACCGTGTGTCTTATGATGGGTTATTCCTGGCAGTTCGCGCTGACAGCCATCCTTATCGAAGGTATCATCTTCATCATTCTTTCCATCACCAAGGTTCGTGAGATGATAGTTGATGCCATTCCCGTAACATTGAAAAGGGCTATCGGTGCCGGTATCGGTCTCTACATCGCCTTCATCGGCCTTAAAAATGCAGGCATCGTCGTTGACAACAGCGCCACTCTGGTAGGTCTCGGTGATCTCAAGACTTCAGCCAGCGTTCTGTTTGTCCTCGGTCTGCTTATCACTTCCGTTCTGGTAGTTCTACATGTCAAGGGAGGTATTCTTATCGGTATGCTTATCACCACCATCATCGGCATTCCTCTCGGAATCACCAAGTTTACAGGAGTGATTTCTATGCCCAATTCTATCTCACCCATCTTCTGTCAGTTCGAATGGGGACAGATTCTCACTTGGGATATGCTAATAGTCGTACTCACATTCCTCTTCATCGATATGTTCGATACCATCGGAACCGTCGTGGGGGTATCCGTTAAATCCGGTATGGTGGATAAAAATGGAAAAGTGGACGGTATCAGCAAGGTTCTGATGGCTGATGCTGTGGCCACCACCGCAGGTTCCTTCTTAGGAGCTTCCACCACCACCACTTACATAGAAAGCGCAGCGGGTGTAGCCGAAGGCGGCCGTACCGGGCTGACAGCATTTGTAATCGCTATGGGTTTCACCATCGCCCTCTTCTTCTCTCCCCTGTTCCTCGCCATTCCAAATGCCGCTACCGGAGCAGTTTTGGTTATCGTCGGTATGATGATGATGTCTCCTATCAAGGAAATAGACTGGAATGATTACTCTGAAGCCATTCCCGCTTTCATCACGACGATTATGATGCCCCTGACATACAGTGTCGCTCACGGTATTCTGCTCGGTATGATAGCATACGTTATTATCAATGCCATCGCAGGCAAACTCAAAAAAATCAGCATTACTATGTGGGTTCTCGCTGTTCTCTTCATCTGCCGTTACATTTTTATGTAAATGTGGATTTATGAATAAAGCAAAGGGGTTCCTTTTTTTTCAGGGAACCCTTTTTTTGAAGTTGTTTTTTAGAACCGAACAAAAATATGTTTGACAGGAAAATTTATATCGACAGACGGGAAACACTCAGGAGGAAGGTTTCTTCCGGCATTATCCTCTTTCTCGGAAACAGTAACGCGGACATTAATTATCAGGGAAACTCCTACCCCTTCCGTCAGGACAGTTCATTCGTATATTACTTCGGCTTGATGCTTCCCGATATGGCGGCGGTAATGGATGTGGATACCGGTGAGGAAATCATTTTCGGAAACGACGTCGATGTAAATGATATCGTCTGGACAGGGCCACAACCTCTGGTGAGGGAACTTGCAGATTCCGTAGGAGCAAGCAGCAGCAGAACCCTCGCGGCCTTGGAAGAATATCTCTGCGAAGCACTCAGGAAGAATAGAAAGATACATTTTCTGCCCCCCTATCGTCATCAAACTAAAATGGAACTGAACCGCCTGCTCGGAATACCTTTCGCCGCGATGGAAGACTCAGCTTCTGAAGAACTGATTAAGGCTGTAATCGATATGCGTTTGGTGAAGAAGGAAGAGGAAATCGCAGAGCTCGAGAATGCCGCGGAAATCGGATACAGGATGCATTATGCCGTAATGAGATCTGCCAGACTGGGGATGAAGGAGCAGGAACTGGCCGGTCTGATGGATGGCATCGCGATGCAGTACGGCAGGATGACTTCATTCCCCACTATCCTGTCGCAGAATGGAGAAACCCTTCATAATGAAACACATAATCAGATTCTGACTGACGGAAGAATCATCGTCATCGATGCAGGAGCAGAGGCTCTTTCCGGATATGTCTCCGATTTTACCAGAAGCATCCCCTCTTCAGGAAAATTCAACTCAAGGCAGAAAGACATATATCAGATAGTGGAGTCTGCCAACGAATATTTTCCCACCATAGCCCGTTCTGGGGAAAGTTTTGAATCACTCCACCTGAAAGTGGCAAGGCTTATGCTCGAAGGCCTCAAGGGATTGGGCCTGGTCAAAGGAGATTTGGATGAAGCTGTCTCCTGCGGTGTGCAGGGACTCTTTATGCCTCACGGACTCAGCCACCATATCGGGCTGGATGTCCACGACTTATCCGCGATGGGGAAAAAATATATGGGATTTGATGATACTTACAGAAAATTCCTTGGGACTGCACAGCCTGCGACGGCTATGGGCAAGACATTCAAGACCGGATACGTAGTCTCGAACGAACCGGGAATCTATTTCATTCCGGCATTGCTAGAACAGTGCAAAAGAGAAAGGAAAAATGAGGCATTCGTAAATTTCTCCGCCCTTAA
>JAGHUZ010000129.1 GCA_018064575.1 Candidatus Minthomonas equi | reverse complement strand
AATACCGGTCTCGAAGATGATACCTGTCTTGAAAACGTCTCTATGTCAAGACCGATGTATGATGCCCTTCTTGAAGGATATCTGTCGCAGACAAGCGATTTTCTCCTGCCCATTGAACGAAAATACCTTCCTTTCTCCGGATACTACATCACTTTCGAACAGGTTCTGCGTTTTCTGATGGATTATCTTGATGGAGACCACTATTACCGCATAAAATATCCTACGCATAACCTCGTTAGAGCCAGAGCACAGTATGCACTCCTTCAGTCCATTGAAAAACAATTGATTAGATAAGAAGCTGATTGGAATTTTTTTTCAGATTCAGAACCATTTGGAATGAAGTTCCGCTTCGAAGTTCCAGTCCCCGCGGGCTTTCATAACTTGTTCTATCATATCGCGTACGCATCCGTGACCGCCGCTGTGCAGAGACACGTAATCGCATATCGCCTTGACTTCAGAAACTGCATCCGAGGGACAGAAAGAGAGTCCGCATATTGAAAGTATGCCTATGTCAGGTATGTCATCTCCGGCATAGGCGACTTCTTCTGCCTTCAAGTTATTGTCTTTTAGAAATTTAACAAATGATGGTACCTTGTCTCTGGCATGGAGGTATATGTTGAATTCGTCGATGCCGAGTCCAAGTGCTCTTTTGCTTACACTTTCTGAAGAACCTCCCGTGATGATTCCTACCGGATAGCCTTTAACTTTGCACATTCTCAAACCGAATCCATCTTTTGAGTCGAATGTTCTGAGGAGGTCTCCGTCCGGTGTAGCGAAAACACCTCCATCTGTAAGAACTCCGTCAACATCCATAGCGAATGCGCGGATTCGGGAGAGTTTCTCTTTATATTTTATATCTGACATGGTCGTGGATGATTGGAATCTATTCAGAATATTAAAAGTGTTATCAGCGTTTGTTCCTTTCCGTTATCTTATGCGTCAGGAGACGATAGACTTCTGAATGCTCGGTCATTCCTGCCTCTTCGAGTGTCTTTATGTGTTTTTCGATGGTCATCATATCACCTCGCTTGGCCGGACCTGTCAAGGCTGCCTGCGGTGACTGGCTGAATGATTTCCTTATCATCTCCAATGTGGTAGGGCGGAGGAGGGAATGTTCCTTCCCAGCTGTTTCAAAGGCAAGGGAGAGCAGGTAGTTGGTGAAATTGCAGGAGAACACTGCCGCAATGTGGAGCATAAGCCTCTGGTGAGAATCACATTCATAATGTTCGGAACCAAGGATATGACAGAATTTCTTCAGGGCGTTCATCGTTTTGCTGTCATTCGCTTCCAGAAGAAAAGGTACGTTCTTGAAATCCACGCTTCTTGATTTGGAGAGGGTCAGCAATGGATAGAGTACACCGCATTTGCAGCCTTCATTTTTCAGTGAATCGAGAACGCTGATGTCGGTAGCTCCGGATGTATGTACGATTATGGGAAGATGTTCGTTTTCACCGCATAATACTGCATTGTGAACCTGCTGAGCCAATGCACGTGAGATTTCCGGAATGGCATCATCGGATACTGCTATAATTATCATATCCGAATCCAGAAGGTCGGTCAGTGATGATGCGCACACAGTCGGAGTTCCTGTAGGGACTGGTGTGAGCAGTCCGGCACCGAAAGCGTTTCTGGACGTACTGGCGGGAAGATTGGAGTTCAAAATCCGGGTCAATTTGGCCCCCTTGGCCGGGGTTCTGTTCCAGATATGCGGGATTATGCACCCCTTTTCCTGAAGCGCTATGGCCATTCTGTGTGCTACATTTCCCGCTCCGATAAAAGATATGGAATTCATATATTTATTTACGCTTCAGCACTGCTCGGTCCGAAACCCATAGGAATCGGATTCTGTTGTGTTTTCAGTTTGATGTCTCCGTATTGGTTCTCAAATTTGTCAAGATTGTCTCTTAATGCCAGAAACAGTTTCTTGGCGTTTTCGGGGGTCATTATAATCCTACTGCAGATTTCCGGTTTAGGAAATCCAGGAAGCATTCTGGCAAAATCGATGATGAATTCATTATCGGAATGTGTAATCAAAGCCAAATTGGAGTAGCAGCCTTTGGCCACTTCCGCTGAAAGAGAAAGGTCTATTTGATTTCCTCCCTGCTGATTCTGCTGTCCCATAGATGATTTTTTGTTATTAATGACTAAATTAAGTTTGGGGCGCAAAAATAGTCTATGACACTCAAATATCCAAACCTCTTTTTTTCAATGGCTTCGGCGATATTTTATTCGTTGTCGCGAATATGGCGGAAAATCCCATTTTTTATGTAATTTTGCGATTTGTTAACGACAACATTGAATGTGATGGAAATATCAGCAAAATATAACCCGTCAGAGGTGGAGGACAAATGGTATTCCTACTGGCTTGAAAAGAAATTCTTCCATTCGGAACCTGATAAACGTGACCCCTATACTATCGTAATACCCCCTCCCAATGTAACGGGAGTATTGCATATGGGACACGTACTGAACAATACTTTGAACGACGTGCTCATCCGCAAGGCGGGGATGGAGGGGAAGAATGCCTGCTGGATTCCGGGAACGGATCACGCCTCCATCGCCACCGAAAACAAGGTGGTGGCCAAACTTAAGGGAATGGGTATAAACAAAGAGGATCTTTCCCGCACGGAATTTCTCAAATATGCTTGGGAATGGAAGGAGGAACACGGTGGAATCATTCTCAAGCAGCTGCGCAAACTCGGTGCCTCCTGTGACTGGGATCGTACCCGCTTTACAATGGAACCGGAACTTTCAGAGGCGGTTATCAATACCTTCTGCCATTTCTATAAGAAGGGGTGGATATATAGGGGAGTGAGAATGGTCAACTGGGATCCGGAGGGACATACCGCCGTTTCAGATGACGAAGTTATCCATCGCGATACGAAGAGTCATTTTTATCATATGCGCTACTTTATTTCCGATGGGAAAGGTCATCCTACCGACAAGTATATCATCGTGGCCACCACAAGGCCGGAAACCATTATGGCCGATGCCGCCATCTGCGTCAATCCCAAGGATGAACGTCATTTCTGGATGAAAGGGAAGAAGGTGCTCATTCCTTTGATAAACAAGGAAATTCCCATCATCGAGGATGATTATGTGGAGATGGATTTTGGAACGGGGTGTCTTAAAGTCACTCCAGCTCACGATGCACACGATTATGAAATCGGACTCAGACATAATCTCCCCATTCTAGATATCATAGACGATCACGGCAGATTGACTCCTGAGGCCGGAATTCTTATAGGACAGGACCGTTTTGAGGCTAGAAAGAATATCGTCAAGATGCTGCAGGAAGCGGGCAATATCGAAAAAATAGAAGATTATACCTCACCTGTGGGATACAGTGAACGGACGAATGCTGTCATAGAACCGCGTCTGAGCGTACAATGGTTCCTAAAGATGGGTGAACTCGCCCCCGTGGCATTGAATTCCGTAGAAAGCGGTCTCATCAAGTTCATACCTCACAAATATCGCAATACATCCCGCCATGGGTTGGAAAATGCCCACGACTGGTGCATCAGCCGCCAGCTCTGGTGGGGACAGCGTATTCCGGCATACTACCTTCCTGACGGCCGTTTCGTAGTGGAGAATTCCGTCGAAAAGGCTTTGGAAGAAGCAAGAAAATTGGACCCTTCGGTCAACATCTCCGATCTTCGTCAAGATGAAGACGTTCTGGATACCTGGTTCAGTAGTTGGCTCTGGCCGATTTCAGTATTCGACCCACAACGTCCCGGTCAACCGAATCACAAGCCCAATGCCGATTTGGCATACTATTATCCAACGAATGACCTCGTGACAGGTCCTGATATCATTTTCTTCTGGGTCGCCAGGATGATTATGGCAGGTAACGAATTTATGGGTGACGTACCGTTCCGCGATGTGTATTTTACCGGTATCGTCCGTGACAAGCTCGGTCGCAAGATGAGCAAGACACTCGGTAACAGCCCCAATCCTCTGGAACTGATAGAAAAATACGGAGCTGATGCCGTCCGTCTCGGAATGCTTCTCTGCTCCTCAGCAGGTTCGGATATCCTATATGATGAAAGCCAGATAGAGCAGGGGTCCAACTTCTGTAACAAAATATGGAATTCCTATCGTCTGATAAAAGGTTGGAATTCCGACGCTTCGGCCTCTCAGCCACAGAGTGCGGTCATCGCTGTCAAATGGTTTGCCAGCAAATTGTCACAGACTGTTGCGACTGTGAATGACCATTATTCCAAGTTTAGGATTTCTGATGCGCTTATGACCGTCTATAAACTATTTTGGGATGATTTCTGCGCCTGGTACCTGGAACTGGTAAAACCCGAGTTCGGAAAACCGGTTGATGCTGTCACATATCAGGCTACAGTTTCATTTATGGAATCTCTTTTGAAACTGCTGCATCCGATTATGCC
>JAGHUZ010000128.1 GCA_018064575.1 Candidatus Minthomonas equi | reverse complement strand
ATACGTTTCCTGACCTGTTCTATCAGTCTCTTCCTGAGTTTTGTCCTGATTTTCCAAATCTCACTGTCTTCCACTTCATAAATACCCTCAAAGCATTTTTTATCGTAGTGGTGTGTATGGAAATCTTCACCGTACACTTTTGCATGGACGGTCTTCCACTCAGGAGCGGTCCACGTGGCATAATGCACACCGTTGGTAACATATCCCACGTGAAGTTCTTCCGGCAGATAGCCTGGCCACAGCGGAGCAAGTATATCCTGTGACACTTTGCCGTGAAGCCACGATACTCCGTTGATTTCCTGCGATATGTTGGAGGCAAGATAACTCATGGAGAACTTTTCGTTATGGTCATTGGCATTGACGCGTCCAAGTCCCATGAATGTGGTCCAATTGGTTTTCATCTTGTCCGGAATATGGGACATATAGATTCGCAGAAGGTCCTCGTCGAATGCATCGTGTCCGGCAGGAACGGGTGTATGGGTCGTAAACAGTGAAGACGAGCGGACTATTTCCATAGCCTCTGCGAACGAAAGATTGTCCCCGTTCACATATTCACGTATTCTTTCCAGTCCGGTAAATGCCGCATGTCCTTCATTACAATGGTATATATCCGCCTTTATGTTCAATGCACGCAATGCTCTGATACCACCGACACCGAGAAGTATCTCCTGCTTGAGACGATTTTCCCAATCACCGCCGTAAAGGTTATAGGTAATTTGACGGTCTTCCGGGAGATTAGCATCGAAATCGGTATCCATCAGGTATAATTCAGTTCTTCCCACATCCACTCTCCACAGACGGGCATAAACGTTACGACCGGGCATAGCTACGGAGATGGTTACCCATTTGCCTTCAGCATCACGTACGGCGACAGCAGGGATTTTCATAAAATCCTGCGGCACATAATCGGAAACCTGTTCGCCCTGTGCTGTCAGTTTCTGATTGAAATAACCGTATCTGTAAAGAAGTCCTATGCCCGTCATATTGACGTTCATATCACTGGACTCCTTGAGATAATCTCCAGCCAGGATTCCAAGTCCTCCCGAATATATCTTGAGTGAAGGGTCAAGACCATATTCCATACTGAAATAGGCGATGGATGGGTTTGTCCTATGTTTCTTTTCCTCCATATATGAGGCAAAACTGGCGGCCACAGCATCCAGTCTCGCGAGGAAGGAGGCATCTTTCTCCAATCTCCTGTAATCGTTCAAGGTCAGCAGGTCGAGAAGCGCGATGGGATTCTTATGAACTGAAAGCCATTTTTCATAGTCTATGCTTTCGAAAAGCTCTATGGCTTCCTGATTCCAGCACCACCACAGATTCTTGGAAATAATATCCAGCGCCTGAAGTCTTTCAGGCAGAATTCTGCTTACTGTTACGCTTTTCCAATTCGGTTTTGAGGACTCCTTTTCATCATCAGCTGCATCCTCCTGAAGATATGAATAGGTATAGTTCTTTTCCCCTATCCTCTTGAGTGACAGTTCATAAGCCTTCTTATAATATACTATGATATTATTCCAGAGGGCCACCTTGGCCACCTTGGCGGCATTGTTCTTCAATGCGGCCATCTCTTCTTTCACAAGCGAGGACATCTCCATTATTCTTCCCGCAACTTTTTCAACGACCTCCTCATAATTATCATCATTTCTGGGTATAACTGTCACTGAAGGATGCCCCATATCGTAATTTTCGCTTACCCACATACCGTAACCGGTAAGTGTCGTGGTTATGGTAGGAACTCCCATAGCCACTGATTCAAGCGGAGTGAATCCCCACGGTTCATAATAAGAAGGGAATACCGTCAAATCCATTCCCGAGAGCAGTTCCAGATATGTCTTGTTGAACACTCCGTCGGTTCCGTCAAGATTTGCGGGAACGAGAAAAGCTTTTACCCTGTCTTCGGCCGAATTATCGATGCCGGCAGCCGCCAAAGCCTTCAGGATACGGTCAGAGCCGGAATCACTTACGGAATGGGTGACATTGGAACCGGAAAATTCCCTGACAGGACCATTGTTTACGGAAGGAGTCATTATGAAGGCCAGTATCGTTCTGCCGTCATAGGCAGATGCCTTAATCTGACCAAGAGAATCGATAAAGGCATCTATTCCCTTCGTTTTCATCTCATTCCTACCGCTGATACCTATGATGAAGGGATTTTCATACCGGATACCTGTCATCTTCTCCGCCAATGAGACAAGAATTTCGCGCCCCTGTGCAGCCATTGATTTTGAATTTTCAGGCACCATACTGCTGTCATATCCGTTAGGTGTCAGCAAGTCGGGTTTCCTGCGCAGAATCTGCGCACATTCAGACGCGGTTATAGAACTTACCGCAGTAAACACATCAGCATTCTCCGCCGAACGCTGTTCGAGGGAATGCATAGCCATTATATTGAACCAACGTGCCTTATCGTCTCCATTGATGTCCGCCATTTCAGAATACAAGGGCACGCCGTTTGATGCAAGGCAACGTCCCACTACAGTGGCGTGCGTGGTGAACACTGTAGCCACCGGCAGCTTTTTCTGCTTGAGATAAAGAATGCCGGCACCTGTCATCCATTTATGGAATTGGGCCACCACCTTCTTCGTCCTGTCAATATTGAACTGGAGAAAACTCTCGATTACCATTCCTGCTGCATAACCGAATAGTGCAGGCTCCACGAAATCCCATTGACCCGTCAGGGAATCCAGCTGGAAATCATTCCAGAACTGGGTCATTATTTCATTCTTCTTGGGGATAAACTGTGAAAAATCCACCAGAATAGTAACCGGTTTTCCGGGTACGTTCCAGCGTCCGACACGTATTCGAAGGCCATTCTGAGCTGCATAGAGACGCCAGGAACGGAACAGTATTCCATCCTCCTCGAATTCGGGATTGTTTTTGGTATCCATCCAGATATCCGGACCGATAAGAATGTGACGATTCTTTAAATTCTCAGACAGGTATTTGGCCTTGGTCGCCAAAACGGTATGAATCCCTCCTATCTTGTTACATACTTCCCAACTTACCTCGAAAAGATAATCGGGAAGAGAAGTAATTTCTGCCATATTTTCGTTTTTTTATCAGTTTTGTTTCAGTTTCTTGTCAACCCGCAGGACGAAATCGCTCAACACGTTCATATAATTGATGAAGGCCTCGTACGGAGAATCGTATGGATTGAAATAATTATGAACAGCTCCGTCCGAGAAGAATTTTGTGCACATATAGTAGAAATGGTCACTCTCCTGCAGTTTAAGATACTCCCTGTTCAATGTTTCGTCCTCTGCAGCCAACACTTTGTCCGCTATGCCGTAGCACTTGGTGAATGCTTCATTCTGCAATTCATTGCCCAGCCAGGCCGTAACGTCTCTTTCTTCATCCGCCCAGGATATGGGGAAAGGCACATTGAGAGCAGCGACACTCTCGTGTTTCTTTCCCACCTCCGTAGGTGTAACGAATTCGAAATCGGTATTGGAAAATACTGCGGAAGGCAGATTTTTCATAAATTCGAAAATTCCCGTTTCCTCCTTCTGATGTTCACCGAAGGTTTCATAATCCATAAAAAGGTTCACGATTTCACCCTCCTTGACTGAATCGTTCAGCCAGGACGCATATGTGTAAGCATCCAAAGGCCAGTTTTTCCAGGAACGGTCGGAAAATCTGAATGCCACGTCATCACTCAGGACGAAATTCCTGAGCAGAATCTTCAACTTGGGGTTGATGGCATTCGAATAAATGAAATTCGGGGATTTCCATCCCAATATATGTTTCGCACCTTCGGTCAGCATAACCTTGTATCCCATTGACGAAACAGTTTCACCTATCTTGTCCGAATATATCAGTTCCGTATTTCGGAATGCTTTCGGTTTTTTGCCGAAATACTTGTTGATGGCTTCGGAGTGTAGTTTGACCTGTTTCTTGAATTCCGCGACAGACACCAGTGACGAAAGTGAATGTGAATATGTCTCACCCAGAAATTCCACACAACCCGTAGCTGAAAGTTTCTGAAAACTTTCCAATACTTCAGGAGCGAATTTTTCAAACTGTTCCAATGCAGAACCAGAAATGGAGAATGACAGTTTGAATTTTTTTCCATTATCCTGAATGAGTTTCAACAGAAGTTCATTCATCGGGAGATAGCACTTCTGCGCCACTCTGCGTAGAATCGTCCTGTTGGCGAACTCATCGAAATAGTGAGAATCGACTCCTATGTCGAAAAAC
>JAGHUZ010000200.1 GCA_018064575.1 Candidatus Minthomonas equi | reverse complement strand
CCTCTTTCCCATCTCGTGGAAAAGCCTGCAAATGTAAGAAGATTTCTGAATAAACAAACAAGAAGCTGTTTAAATTTGATTACCGAAATTTATTACAGCAGATTTTATGGATTTTGCTTGAAATGAAGGCCCCCCTCCATCATCATAGAGTCAATATATTAAGGATGAACTTCCTGATAATTTCATCCTTTGCGGATTTTCCCGAAGTGGTGGTCCATACTCCGGCAATGGCTCTTGGAGAGCCGGCCGGTAAAAGTTCCGCCAGAAGAGAAGATTTCTCCCCAAGACTCGCGGCGGTAATCCCCAAATCGACGATACCTTCTTTCAGCAGACTTGCGTTTTCTTCATCCGTGCGTTCCATAATGGAGAAAGTGACACTCGGATATGATTTGCCGAATTTCTTCACCGCCTCCGGCAATACGAACTGTACCGCAAGTTTCACCGCCGCTATGCGAAGTTCCACCACCTCTCCGCCACGACTTCCACCGGGAACAAGGTCGGCATTCAACTGCTCGTAAAGAGACAGAATCCTTTCGGCATATCCCAAAAGAGACTTTCCCTTGTCCGTCAGGGCGACAGGGTGTCCTGCACCTCTGACGAACAGTTCCGCTCCTATATCGCTTTCCAGCTCCGCAATATTCTGACTGACGGCCGGCTGGGTGATATTCAACACCCGTGAGGCTCGCGAAAAACTGCCCAATCTGGCAGTCACCAAAAACACTTTCAGTCTGAAATCCAGTATCATACCACAAACTTACATAAAATACTGTAAATATTACCTATGGAAGTTAAATTAGACCTATCTTTGTACAGTTACTATTTAAATTCTATCTATGGCCTCAAAAGTTTTCTTTTCTGACTTCAGAACCCCGACTGGGTTCAGCCTTCTGAAAAAACTCAGAAAAATGCTGATTGCCGCAGGCATTGACACCATCCCCTGTGAAGGCAAATTCGTAGCTGTCAAACTTCATTTCGGAGAACCCGGAAATATGGCTTACCTCCGTGCCAATTACGTGGAAGTCATCGTTCAAGAGCTGAAAAAACTTGGAGGATACGTATTTCTCACAGATGCCAACACCCTCTACTCCGGGGGTCGTTCAAATGCCGTGAACCACCTGGAATCAGCCATGAAAAACGGCTTCAACCCCATTGCGGTAAGCGCTCCGGTTATCATCGCGGACGGACTGAACGGGACTGACACGGTCGAAATGGAAGTCAAAGGGGGAGAATATTGCCATACAGCCATCATCGGTTCTGCCATAGCCAAAGCGGACGTCATCATATCCGTAACCCACTTCAAGGGACACGAAATGACCGGTTTCGGAGGGACTTTGAAGAATCTGGGAATGGGTGCGGCAAGTCGAATCGGGAAAATGATGCTCCACGCTGATTCGAAACCGGTAGTCAATGTAGAGAATTGCATCGGATGCCGTATGTGTGAAAAATCCTGTGCCCACGCTGCCATAAAAGTCGGAACAGATCGCAAGGCCGCCATCGATTACACCAGATGCGTCGGATGCGGACAGTGCATAGCCACCTGTCAGAAAGGGGGCGTCATCTCTCCTAATGATACCAGTTCTCACGATTTAAACTGCAAAATCGCCGAGTATACCAAAGCCATCCTCGACGGCAAACCCGCCTTCCACATCTCCTTCATAATGGATGTCTCTCCCGAATGTGACTGCTGGCCGTCAAACGATGCCGCCATCGTCCCGAACGTTGGTATGGCCGCCTCCTTTGACCCCATCGCACTTGATATGGCCTGCGCTGAACTGGTTATGCAGGCTCCCGCCCTTCCGAATACAATGTACACCGACAAGCACTATGCAGCCCAAACCGAAAGATGCAGCCATCCACATAATTGTCAGGGTGACAATGACAAATTCTACTACACTCACCCGGATACAGACTGGAAATCCGGGCTGGTTCACGGTGAAAAGATAGGTCTGGGTACGATGGACTATGAATTGGTACGTATCTAATCATATACCGTCACGAAACAGTGCAGGGATGGAATAAGGATAAAAATGAAAAAAAATGTAAACTATTTTTGGAAGATAAAAAAAAGCATTTACCTTTGCCATCCCAAACAACGCGGAAATAGCTCAGTTGGTAGAGCACGACCTTGCCAAGGTCGGGGTCGCGAGTTCGAGTCTCGTTTTCCGCTCAAAAAATCGCCTTGCAATTAATTGCAGGGCTATTTTTTTCTCCCGTCCACAGGGGACGACATTCTGAATCAGTTGGTCCGTCCGGTGTAGTCTTTGGTTCTGTCTTTGTCCAATGTGTCATTGAAAAACTTCTGGGC
>JAGHUZ010000119.1 GCA_018064575.1 Candidatus Minthomonas equi | reverse complement strand
ATGTCAAGTGCGCTGTCGCCCTGAAGAATGGTCTGGCTGGCTGCAGACGTGGTAAGGATGATGGCATATCCGTGCTCCTTATTATATTTGTCGATGAATGTCCTTATGGCTTCCATCACTTTGTTTACCATCACGCTTTCCTCTTCGGCCATTTCCTGCTGCTTTTCGAGTTGAAAACTCTGAAGAGTGTTTTGTCTGGTCTGAAGTTCATTCTGCATAGTCTCTGCCTGGGAACGTGTCAGCAGTCCTTTCTGAATCTGATCCTGAAATGATTTGACGTCATTTTCAAATGAGCGTCCTTTCTTTTCAAGGTCCTTCTGGATTCCGCTGGCTTTGGCTTCCAGTTCCGTTTTCAGGTCATTCGACATATCATACTGGTTGAACAGTGTGTCGATTTGAACATAGACTATGGAACCAGGACCTGCTGTCTGGACAGTCTGGGCTGATTCTGTCGTACAACTGTCACTTTTAGCGGAAAAATGAACGATGTAGAGAACAGCAGTGGCTACAATGGAGACAATGCTGAGAATGAGAGGTAGTTTTTTCATTTTAGTATTGATAATGTTTTTGTTTTTTCTGGAAACTTATGAACAAGGGACAAAGGTATGCATTTATTTCAGAATATCAAGGTAACTTCGAACAGTGTTTTTCAGCCCGTCATATATCGCTTCACAAATGAGAGCGTGTCCTATGGATACTTCTGCGAGCTCGGGTATGTTGTCCGAAAAATACTTGAGATTTATCAGGCTGAGGTCGTGTCCGGCATTCAGCCCGAGGCCCTGTCTGCCGGCTTCCAGAGCGGCCTCGTAATAAGGTGCGAGAGCCTTTTCCGGATTTGTGCCGTATCCTTGCGCATATGCAGCGGTGTAGAGTTCCAACCTGTCGCACACTGTCTCCGTCGCCATCCGTATCTTTTCAGGGTCCGGGTCTATGAAAATGGAGGCTCTTATGCCTAAAGAGTGGAAAATCCGGCATTTTTCGGCAAGAAACTTTCTGTTTTCAGGATTGGAAGTGTCCCATCCGGCATTGGAGGTGATGGCATCGTGGGCATCGGGAACCAGAGTTACCTGTGTGGGAATGACACGGCATACAAGTTCTGTGAAAGAAGGAATCGGGTTTCCTTCGATGTTGAATTCGGTGGAAAGGATGGGCTTGAGGTCGAGAACATCCCGATAACGGATGTGTCGTTCATCCGGCCTGGGATGTACTGTAATTCCTTCGGCTCCGTAACTCTCGATATCTTTGGCCGCTTTCAGAATATCGGGCATATTCCCTCCGCGTGCATTTCTGACCGTGGCCAGTTTGTTTATGTTTACACTCAGCCGTGTATGCATATCCGCTTTTTAATTTTTCAAGGTGAAATCCACGCTGGTAACCACTCTGACTATTTTTATATAAGGTGTGTTTTCGTCCCTGTCGGAAATGGAAAACTGTCCCTGGGTGGCGCGGCGTATTTTTCCAAGTATTGAGTCTGAATCCTTGGCGAACTGTTCAGCAGCCACGCGTGCATTGGCTGTGGCTTCGGCTATCATTTCGGGCTTTATTTTATTCAGACCGTTGAAAGAGTATTGTACTGTATTCTCCCACTCATTTGAGACTGTCACTATGCCTTTGCTCATAAGTTCTCCCTGTCTTGAAACAAGACTGCGGACGATATCGACTTTCGGAGTGCAGACCGTCACGATGGTCTTTACACTGAAATTATAGGGTTTTCTTTCCCCGTATTCTGTTCTGGTGTCGGTGACGATGGGAGCCGACACTGTGATTTCATCTTCGGAGATACCGTTTTCCCGGAGATAGCTGACAAGGATGGCCGTTTTTTCGCTGGTCTGCTTATAAAGGTCCTGTATGTCGTTCCCGAGAACTATGTATTTGATGGGATAAATGACCTTATCGGCATACACTTCCTTTTCGCAAAGACCTTTGACACTTACATAACTGTCTGTGCGGCTGGCGACGAGTCCATTCCTGATGAATAATCCCAATGCGATGAGTCCTATCATTATGGTAATTCCCAGTGGGCTCTTTTTGAAGCAGTTGTTTTCTTTTTCCATAGTATATATTGTTTCATTAATGACGTTTTTCAGATATGAGCAAATATTATGCCCTATCGTCCGTCCAACCATTTGACGAATTCTCCGACATTCAAGTCATAACTTCTTGTTCTCAAAACTGTTCCGTCAGAATCTGTTATTACATAAAATGGTTGGGCAGCCACTCCGAATTTCTGTTCCGCGTACCATGCATTTATTCTCCCGATGGTTTTGAGTACCTTGCCGTTAGGTGTGGTAATCCAGTCCGCTTCGGGAACCGTGGCCTTGTCATCGGTGTAGAGGGCGCAGATGACGAAGTTTTCCGAAAGGCGTTTCAGAACTTCGGGGGCGCTCCAGACACGCGATTCCATTTCGCGGCAATTGACGCATCCGTGCCCGGTGAAATCGATGAATATCTGCTTGCCGGTCATTGCAGCATAACTGCGGGCTTCATCAAGGTCGAAAAATCCTTGTAGTCCGAGGGGTAATTTCAGAAATGCGCTGTATTTTCCTTTTCCCGGCAGTGTGGAGTTTTCCGGTGCTGGGGAAGAATTGATGGTGGTGGCTGTGTTGGACACTCCTATGATGAAATCCTGCGTTTCCATAGGGGGAAGGTAGCCCGAAAGGGCCTTGAGCGGTGCTCCCCACATCCCCGGAATCATATAAATTACGAATGTGAAGTCAATTATGGCCAATGTCAGTCTTCCAAGACTGACGTAGCGGATATCCGAATCGTTTTTGAATTTCAATTTGCCCAAAAGGTAAAAACCGAGCAGTGTGAAGACCGTTATCCATATGGCAAGATATATCTCTCTGTCAAGGAGTCCCCAGTGATAGACCTGGTCTGCGGTGGAGAGGAATTTGAACCCGAGGGCTATTTCTATGAACCCGAGGGTCACTTTTACAGTGTTCAGCCAACTTCCGCTTTTCGGAAGTCTCTTCATCAGTGTGGGGAAGAGGGCGCAGATGACGAATGGCAGGGAGAATGCCACAGAAAATGCGAACATCGTGACTATCGGGGTCCAGAATTCTCCGGATGTGGATTTGATGATAACCGTGCCGACTATCGGACCCGTGCAGGAAAAAGAAACCAGTACCAATGTCAAGGCCAGGAAAAAGATGCTTCCGAGACCTTTTCTCTTGTCCACCTGTGCGTCGCTGCCGTTCTGGATGGATGAGGGAAGCACGATTTCGAAAGCTCCGAAAAATGATGCTGCGAAGACCATGAATACCAGGAAGAAAAGAACGTTCGGAATCCAGTGGGTGGCCAACCAGTTGAAAATGTCGGCGGTGATGGCATCCCCTCCTATGAATTTAGTAGCCAGGATGATGATGGCGATGGGAACCGTGTAAAGGATGATGATGAAGAAACCGTACGACAGTGCGCGGAACTTATTGCGGGAAGCGGTGTAATCTCCTTTGAGAAAGAAGCTTACGGTCATAGGGATTATGGGGAATACGCAGGGTGTGAGAATAGCTGCCAGTCCCCAGAGAATGGCCTCTATGATTAATGCGAGCAGCCCGTTGTTCTTGTCCGTATCCGTTGACTGGACTGTACCGCTCTCCACCGGTGAGATTTTATCCGACAGGGTGATGACCGTCTCCCATTCATCGGGAGGAGAGCAGCTTTCGGCATCGCAGGCCATCCACTCTGTATGTACTGTTACTGTAGTTCCGGGATGGTCGCATCTGAGTCTGCCGCTGAGGCTTATTTCATCCTCCCACCAGCCGATTTCCATCCCGAATGTCGCATCGTAGGCGCGGTGCGATTTTTTCGATGGAACGATATCACCTTCGACTGTAACGCCTTCCGGCAATTCGAACTTCATCGAGGTGGGAAGCGGTCCGTTCTCGTAGGGACCGAGGTCGTAGATGTGCCAAGTTTTTTCTATGGATGCTGTGGCAGTGATTTCCCATAACCCTTCATCCATATTTTTTACCGATACCTTCCATTCTACGTGGGCGGCTGCGGCATTAATACATACGAGAAGTGAACTTAGGACGGTTAATATGTTTTTATAAACAATCATATCTTTTCTCTTTGACGCAAAGATATTACATTTGCATAAAAATCCATCAAATATGGGACACATAGATTTAGTAGAGATAATGAGTGTATTTGTGGTCCTGCTTGCCATTATTGACATAACAGGATCCATCCCCATCTTTCTGGGACTCAAGCAGGCAGGGAAACCAATCAAGGCTACCGAGGCCAGTATGGCATCGACAGCCATATTTCTGGTATTTTTCTTCGCGGGGACAGGAATTTTGAAACTTTTCAACGTCGATATAGAAACTTTCGCCATAGCCGGTTCCATAGTCCTTATGATAGTGGCTTTCGAAATGGTTCTCGGGGTGGAAATCATAAAGTATGACTCCAATATGGAATCCGGTGCCTCAGTCGTACCGATAGCGTTCCCTCTGATAGCAGGCCCGGGTGCCCTGACCACTATCCTGACACTTCGTGCAGAATATGACACTATAAATATTCTCATAGCTTTGGAGTTGAATATGATTATCGCATATGTGGCATTGAAGTATATCGATAAACTTGGCAAACTGCTGGGAAACAACGTTGTATTCATTATCAGGAAGTTTTTTGGAGTTTTGCTCATCGCCATTGCCATCGATATGTTTGCGTCCAATCTGTTTACAGTTATCAAGGAACTGATGAAATAAAATTAGGTATGAAAAGAAAACTGTCAGTGATAGCGGTATCGTTTCTCTCCATCAGTATGGCTTTGGGACAGAACATAACGCTTGAAGATTTGTATGTGAAAAGGATTTTCTCAGGGAAACGGGTGCCGGAAAGGGTGTGGACGAAAGATGGGGGACATTTTACGCTTGTCTCTGAAAAAGGTCTGCTGAAAGTTTCGGCTTCCGATTTTGATACCACGCTTATGGTCAGCGCCGATGCGCTTGTTCCGCAAGGCAGTGACAAAGTTTTGGATGTCCAGGGCTGCGAATGGTCCGGAGATGGAAAATATCTGGTGATTTATACAAATTCCGCAAGGGTATGGCGGGCCAATACAAGAGGTGATTATTGGATTCTCGATGTCGCTGCCGGGAAGCTGAAACAGCTCGGTTCGGGCTTGAATCCATCTGAAATGATGTTCGGAAAACTCTCTCCGGATGCGACGCAGTTCGCCTTTGTGTATCACAATGACATTTATGTGGAGAATATTGTCTCCGGTGAGCGTAGAAGATTGACTTTTGATGGGGGGGACTCGATTATCAACGGTACATTCGATTGGGTATATGAAGAAGAGTTGGATGACAGGGACGGCTTCCGCTGGAGTCCCGATGGTGAAAGAATAGTTTACTGGCATTCGGACACGGGTGGGACAGGTGTCTTTTATATGATAAACAACAT
>JAGHUZ010000144.1 GCA_018064575.1 Candidatus Minthomonas equi | reverse complement strand
ATGATATTGTCTGTCCCATCGGTGTTCATAGCCCGCAGGCGGTTGTCTATCAAGTCATCCACCGATTTGTCGTTTTTACAGTCCTTGTTCAGCTGGAGGGTGTCGATTCCGCGTTCTGCGGCTATCTGGCGCTGGATGGTTCCGGTGGAAAAATAGTCCATTCCAGTCATTTCACAGATTTTTCTGGCGACAGTGCTCTTGCCTGAACCAAGGTCGCCCGTGATGGTCATAATGTTTTTCATATATTATTCTGTATTGTTATCTGCTTGATTTTCCATTTGTTTTATTTCTTCTTCCGAGAGTTCTTCTGATACGGAATTCTGAACATCGGTATATGAAATGTCGTGCTTGCGTTTTTCGATATAGTCGAGGATGACACTGTCTTTGCCGACCTTGTCAATGCCGATGGAGAAAATATTGGAAATTATATGGGAGAGGTTAAGTCTCGTGTCGTCGATGGTGGAGGAGAATACGGGGATTTTTTCCTCGCTCTTGTATTTGGGTTTGACCAGCTTGTAGTGCAGTTTGTCGAAATCGTCTCCGTAGATATCCAGTCCGATTCTGAACGGTAGAGGGGATTTGATGACGGAAAGGTGGTATCTGCAGGACTGGTCCAGATTCTGCATACCGGATGCCGCGATGGTGTATCTGTCGATTTTCAGCAGGAAGGGAAAGACTTCGATGCGATTGTCATTGATTTGCGCTTCGACGGACATTGACTTGACGTTGAAATCATTCTTGTTCTTGAACATCAGGAGTCTGGCTATTTTTTTTACTTCCGGATCCTGTTCCAGTCTCAAACTGTCTCCTTCAATCCTTATAACTCCTGTGATGGTATGGGGAAGAATGTTCATATTGGTGTCCATTCCGGCCATTCCGGCCATGTAACAATTTAGTTTCCCGTCAAAAGATTGGAGCATAGGCATAATGGTATCGATGTCGGGAAGCATATCGATGACTTCTGCCGCGGTTACCCGAGAAAGTCCAAGATTTATTCCGAGACTTATATCTTTCTTCGATTTCGTGGCATAGAATCCTTCGAATGACATTTCTCCGACATTTGTGGTGGCGCTGATGTGTGAAACTTTCAGGCATCGGTCCTGCATTTCGATACGGGTGGAAAGAGAATCGATGACTATATTGGAGACACTAATATTATGCCCGTTTATATCGACTTTAGCTTTGAGGTTTCCGGGAATCACTATCAGGGGCGATTTCAGATTTTCAGTTGAAGAAAGAATCTGTTCGGCGGGTATTTCGGGACTGTCATCTTCACTGATTATGGCCGATGGTTTGCTTGTGGACCCGAGAGCCATAGCGGCGATGAGTTCATTTATGTCGAGTTTTTCAGAATTCAGACTGAATTCCGCCTGCGCGGTTCCGCCACGAAGAAGGGCTTTCCTCAGTCCGGAGAGTTCACCGTGTATCTGTGCGCGGGTGTTTCCGGAGGAGATGGTAAGGCTGTTCAGGGCGAGGGAATTGTCGTGGAAGGAAAGGCTGAAGTCGGAAAAGGTGTTTTTCAAGGGGAAGAGGGGGGTCGCAACTCTGGCATTTGTGAAGGATGCCTGTCCGCTTGAGTTCCATTCCTTGTAAAAGGATTTGAAGGATTCTCCGAGGGAAAAATTGATATCGGAGGAAGAGAAATCATCTGCTTCCCTTTCAATATGATTTGTCAGACCGGTAAATTGTTTTGGACGGGAGGGGAGATGGCTTCGTTTTTCAGCATAGAAATTGATATTGAAGCCTGTTACGGATACCCTTCCTTCTCTTCCCAACAGCAGGAAGAAGCGGTTTGAACTTGAAAGTGAAATGGCGGGAATGGTGTCCTGATTTTCCTTGCTTATAAGTTTCAGAGTGTTTCGTGTCCCTCTGAGGGTTATTCTTGAGGAGTCGCTGTCCATCAGGGAGAGTCTTCCGGCCGTAATGTCCGCGAAAAGTTGCGGAATCCTATCTTGCCGCCCTTTATCCGAACCGGAAAGTGTGGCATCGTTGAGACATTTGATTTTCAGGTCGTTGACTGAAATTTCCGCATCGTCCTTAATGCGTATCAGTGCTGTGTCTATGGATGCTCCGGCGGAGATGATGCGCTTGCCTTGTTTTAGGTCAGGGAAAAATTGATTCGCTCCGGCTCCGAAAAAGCATTTTATGCTGTCAGAACATATACTGATGGAATCTGCCGGCATAGTGAAGTTTACATCGGAAGCCTGAAATCCGGCATTGATGTCCGCAATCCAGATGTCGGGAAGTTTCAGTTGGGAAATTCTGGCTGCTCCCTTAATCATTCCTTCCACAGTTCCTGTGGCACGGAATGTGGTGTCCGTCCCGAATTTGTCGGACAAGTCGGTCAGGAGCGAGGATGCGGACATATTGATGTCAATCAGGGGGTCTTTGCCGAGAAAGTCCTTCAATCCCCCTGAAAGATTGATTCTGGTGGATTTCAGTGCTGAAACGGAGAGTGTGTCGAGGACGAAATCGGCTCTCCCCCGGGATAGATTGTCTGCGTGACATTCCATAAAGAATCGGGCAGTGTCCGAATCTCCGATGAAGATGGAGGATTCGGGGATGGTCATATTCATTTTGAAACCGGGGAGGGTGGAGGATTTTTTCGAGTAGAATCCTTTAGCCTGAAAATGTATGTCCGTGGTGGCATCTGTACGGATTTGTTTCAGCTGCTCGATGAAGGGAACTCCGTATTCTTCGACGATGTCACCGATAGGCCCATTACGTACATCAAGGGAGGCATCGACCCATAGGCTGTCTCCGGAAAAGGCGAAGCCGCCGTCGAAAGAGAAGGGGAGCCCGCAGAGATGGCCGTCAAATCGTGTGAACCGTATGGAATCCATAGTTTCGGCAGGAATGTCGGCAGAGAAGGCTATTTCTGCCGGGAAACGGATTCGGCCGTATCGGGATGAGAGCATAAACAGCCGTGTGTCGAGTTCTCCTGCTATGGAGCTGGTTCCCGCGCTCATAAGCCTGAGTTTGTTCATCGTCACAGCGATGCTGTCCTTCGAGTGACTCCCAAAAACGAAGAGGGAGTCGAGTTTCAGGCTGAAGTCCCGCAGAAGGCTCTTGTCGGAATCCCGGTTCCCCTTGAATTCAAGTGAGTGGAAGCGGCCGAACAATATTGATTCGGTGACTTCGTCTGAAAAGATGATTCCGAGCTGACCGTCGAGGGTGACCTTGCCGATTATCGGTACCGGTAATTCGGAAGAATGTTTTACCGTGGTCGTATCTTCTTCCTGGACAATGTTTTTCAGAATATCCCAGTTGGCCCTGGTGGAATCATATCTGTGGAAGAATCCTTTAAGGTCGGTGATGGAAATATTCTTTATCCGCAGTTTGTGGGTGAGGAGGGAGAAGGGATTTATCGAGACACGGAATTCGTTCATAACGGCCAGAGTGTCCGTATGTGAAACGGAAGTGTCCCTGCTGCATCCGAACAGGGAGGCTTTCATAAGTCCGTCTCTGTCGATGCAGTCTGCGAATCTGTCTGAACTATAGCTTATCATACAACTGTCTATGGTAAGTGACAGGTTTGGGAAATGTCGGAAGACATTTATACTGATTTTCCGGAAGCGGGCATCGGCATCTATGTAATATTCGGCGTATTCCTTTATGACGGGGGTCAATACTTGTGGGGTGAGGAGAATCTGAATCACAGTCAACAGTGCGATGAGGACTCCAAGTACCCATAACAGTATTTTCAAAAGCGGAGCTGTGCGGTGTTCAGACATATCGGTTCTGATAGAATATCTATGCAAAAATAGCCAAAATGCTTTAGAAGCTGTTTGAAAAAACATTATATTTGCACTTTCATAAAAAACAATAATCGTTATGAACCTCAGAGTTATCAAGAAAGACATAGCATTCTTCACAGAAGAATTCGTATCGGATGCATTTATGAGTCTTAATTTCATTGAAGACGATGCCAGAAAGGAGGCTGTAGTGGCCTTGATTAATGAGGCATTGGTACTTCAAGATGAATCACGCGTGAAAATCAGTCATCCCGAAGGTAATAAAAAAGCTTTCTACAATGCGTTGTATGAGTCTTATTTCAAGTCTTTGGACGAGTTGTGCGAAAAGCTCAGCGAAACCATACATCCTAAAGAGAAATAGTTCAGAATAAGCGGGAGGGGGATGGCTGTCGGACGGTCATCCCCCTCCTCCATATACATACAGCTTGAGAAGATTCCTGTCAGCATTTTTCTTTCTGGTCAGTCTCACGCTCGGGGCTCAGGAGACTGTCGGCTCCTCTCTGAGGGTGTCTCTCCTGACGTGTTCCAAGGGAGACGAAATAGCTTCTGATTTCGGACATTCCGCTATAAGAATAAGAGATGCCGTGTCCGGTCAGGATTTGGTGTTCAATTTCGGGACCTACGATTTCGAAGCTCCCCATTTCGTCCTGAAGTTTATGAGAGGACAGATGGATTATCTCTTGTCCGTTTGTCATTTCGAGGGATTCCTGGATTCATACCTGTTGGAAAACCGTGCGGTTTCCGAACGGGAACTGCTCCTGCCTCCTGAATCACGGATGAAGATTTATACGCATCTCGTTTCCCTTTATAATGGTTCCGGTCGCAGATACAGGTATGATTATTTCAGGAATAACTGCGCGACCAGAATCAGGGATATTCTGCTTGGTGAAGGCTCGGTAATTCCCCGCTTGCAGAAACCGGCTCACGAAGCGGAATATACGTTCCGCAGCGCTTACGGGTCTCTTTATCTTGAAGAAGAACCTTGGCTTATGTTCGGTCTGGACTTGTTGATGGGTGCCCGTCTGGATCGCCCGATTTCCTTTGAGGAAGAGATGTATCTGCCTTGTCTGCTGGAGAAGAATCTGTCGGAATGCAGGTTCGCCGATTCGGGCAGCCCCCTTCTCGGAGAGGAAATTCCGCTTCTGGGCGATTGTCCGGAAGAAAGAGGACGGTGGACTTTTCTTTACGGACCGATGAGTGTGTTCAGCGCAGTGTTTCTTTTTCTTGCGGTCCTGCTGTTCGTTCTGCGCGGAAGACCATGCTTCCTGAGAATGCTTTCCTCTCTGGTGTATACCGTAATCGGACTGACCGGGGTTCTGCTTCTGCTGATGTGGTTCTGTACGGAACACTATTGGACTGGTGTGAACTGGAATCTGCTTTGGGCAAATCCGCTTTATCTGATACCCGCCTTTATGCACGGAGGGCGTGCCAGGAATTGGATGGTGTACATCCTGACATCTATGTCCGTATTGGCTGTGGCTCTCCAGTTTTTTATTCCCCAGCCGTTCAATGACGCCGATATTCCGATAGTGGCGATAATGGCACTGCCGGCGGTGGGAATATATATGGAGCATTAGAAAACGGATTATCATAAAAAACAAATAATACCGGAAAAATGATTATAGATTCAATTCGCAGTTTTGAAAGGTATGTTCAGATTCACGAACATTTTTCAAAAGTTTATGATTTCCTGACCAAGCACGACCTTCATTCCCTTGAACCGGGAAAGTATGATATCGATGGCGGGAATGTCTGGGTTTCCATTACCGAAAAGGAGGCTGTAGGACTGGATTCGACTCCGGAAATGGAGGTACACGATTCTTACATCGACATTCACGTTCCTCTGGTGGGAACTGAAACGATAGCTTGGCGTGACAGGGCCAAATGTTCCGGAGTCGATGTCGAATATGATGCCGAGAATGATTTTGCCCTGCTGAAGGAGGAACCGGAAGTCTATGTGAGCGTGGACCCGGACAATTTCGTAATATGTTTTCCTAAAGATGCCCACGCTCCTATGATGGGTACTGGCATTATCCGTAAAGCGATTTTCAAGGTGCGTGCATAGGTATAATTCCTACGTCGGGTATTTCCGTAAGGTTTACGGTGAGCGTCTGCAGAAGGTGGTGGTGGATGCGGGTTTTACCTGCCCCAACAGGGATGGGAGTGTAGGACTCGGAGGCTGTACTTACTGTGATAATGCTGCCTTCCATCCTGCTTACAGTTCGCGCGATATTCCCATCTCCAGGCAGATAGATGAAGGAATAGAATTCCATCGTGTCCGCTATCGCAATGCGACCGGGTTTCTGGCATATTTTCAGCCGTATTCGAATACATATGCTCCGCTGGATGTCCTGCGTCAGCGGTATGAAGAGGCCTTGTCCCATCCATCGGTGGTAGGGATAGTCATAGGCACCCGTCCGGACTGCATCGATGCCGGGAAACTGGATTACCTTGCCGAACTGGCCCGGAAGCACATAGTGATAATCGAGTATGGAATAGAATCGTGTTATGACAGAACCTTGGAACGCATTAACAGGGGGCACGATTTTGAAACTGCACGCCGTGCCGTGGAGATGACCGTTTCGCGCGGGATACAGACGGGAGCCCATTTTATTCTCGGCCTGCCCGGGGAGAGCCGCAGGGATATGCTGGAGGCGACCTCGATGATAAATGCACTGCCATTGCACAGTGTCAAGTTCCACCAGCTCCAGATAGTGAAGAATACGGTGATGGAGAGAGAGTTCGCACGATGTCCGGAAGATTTCGTGCAGTTTTCCCTGGAGGAGTACATAGACTTTTTTATAGATGTTCTGGAACGGCTTCGACCGGACCTGTATATCGAAAGATTTGCGGGAGAAGTGCCGCCGCGTTTTGTAAATTCCACTCCGTGGGGATTGGTCAGAAACGCGGAATTGCTTCATCTCCTGGAAAAAAGGTTGGAGGAAAGGGACTCTTGGCAGGGCAAATGCTTGTGATAATCAATAAAGTATTATATTTGTAAGTTAAAATAAAATGCCGATATGCAAGTTTTGACAAATAACCTTATTCCGGAAGGATTGACGTTCGATGACGTTCTCCTGGTGCCGGCTTTTTCCAATGTTCTTCCACGTGAAGTGGATTACACTACCAAGTTTACGAGAGAAATCAGTCTTCAGGCTCCAGTCGTTTCCGCCGCTATGGATACAGTTACCGAAGCGGAGATGGCCATAGCGCTTGCCCGTGAAGGAGGAATCGGGGTTATTCATAAGAATATGCCCATAGAGAGGCAGATGGAGCAGGTGCGGAAAGTCAAGAGGGCGGAGAACGGAATGATTTATGAACCTGTGACCATAAGTCCTGACGCTACGGTGGACGATGCTCTCAAGCTTATGAAGGATAATCACATCGGTGGCATACCTGTAGTCGATTCGAAGAATATGCTCTGCGGTATAGTGACTAATCGTGACCTCCGTTTTCAGGATAATGCCGCTACCCCGGTCAAGGAGGTGATGACCAGTGAAAATCTTATTACGGCCAGGAAGGGAATAGACTTGAAGGATGCTCAGGAATTGCTGCGCAGACATAAGATAGAAAAGCTTCTTGTCGTCGATGAGGCCGGCAAACTGGCAGGGCTCATTACGTATAAGGACATAACGAAAATCAAGGATAATCCGAAGGCGTCCAAGGATACGAAAGGGCGTCTGATGGTAGCTGCTGCCCTTGGGGTGAATTCCGAGACTCTCGTGAAGGCGGAAATGCTGATATCTGCCGACCCCGACGCCATAGTTATGGATACCGCTCACGGACATTCGGAGTTCGTTCTCAAGACTGTCAGAAAGGTTCGTGACGCATTTCCCCATATTCAGATAGTGGCTGGAAACGTTGCCACAGGTGAAGCAGCCCTGGCTCTCAAAGAGGCTGGTGCGGATGCTGTGAAAGTGGGAATAGGCCCCGGTTCCATCTGTACTACGCGTGTTGTGGCCGGTGTCGGAGTACCTCAGTTGTCAGCCATTATGCTGGCATCCGAGGCATTGAAGGGAAGCGGTGTCCCCGTCATCGCCGATGGCGGTATCCGTTATTCCGGAGACATAGTAAAGGCTCTTGCCGCAGGCGCGAGTACGATTATGGCCGGTTCTCTCTTCGCGGGAACTGAAGAGTCACCCGGAGAGACCATCATTCTCAATGGACGAAAGTTCAAATCCTATCGTGGAATGGGTTCTCTCGAAGCTATGCAGAAGGGGTCCAAAGACAGATATTTCCAGGATATGGAAGAAGATATCAAAAAACTTGTTCCTGAGGGAATCGTCGCTCAGGTGCCGTATAAAGGAACTCTTTCTGAGGTCGTATATCAGTTGCTCGGAGGTCTCCGTGCAGGAATGGGATATTGCGGTGCCCATAATCTGGAGGAACTGCGCCGTGCTAAATTCGTCAGGATTACCAGTGCCGGTTTCGTGGAAAACCATCCGCACGACGTAACCATTACCAAGGAAGCACCTAACTATACCAGATAAATATGAAGCTTGTCCGTCTCCTTGTCTTTCTGGTGGGGTGCGTTATCGCTGTCGCATCCTGTCAATTGATAGACAGAATCATAAAAGGAGACGTCATAGCCCGTGTAGGTGGGGATGTGCTGTATGCTTATCAGGTGGCGGAACTATTGCCCAAGAACTGCACACCTGAAGACAGTGCCCATATCGTGAGTGCATTCATCGATTCCTGGGCTACCAGGCAGCTTATTCTTATGCAGGCTGAAAAGAACCTTTCCAAAGGAGACCGCAACATCGAGAAGGAGATGGAGGAACTTCGCAGGGGGCTTTTGTCCTACAGGTATGAAATGAAATATGTGGATGCCCATCTCGATACGATAATCACTGACAGTGAGTGCGCTGCATATTATCGGGATAACAGTCATTCTTTTATCACTGACACTTATATCATCAGGGGAAGGTATGTGAAGATACCCTCTTCATCCCCTAATCTTGATATGGTAAGAAGACTGTGCCGTTCGAACGTGCAGAAAGATCTCGATAAACTGGATGAAATCTGTTTCAGTTCCGCAGAGAAGTATTTCCTGTATGATGACAAGTGGATATCGCTGGATGTAATAGCGTCCGAATTCGGAGAATCGGTGTCATTCTGCGAAAAAGAACTGGCAAGGTCCCGGTTCATAGACTTCGTCAAGGACGGCTATACATATCTGCTTTTCGTGACGGAATGTGTGTCACCGGGGGAACAGGAACCTTTGGAATATTGTCAGAATCACATCAGGGAAATATTGTTAAGCAAAAGAAAACAGGAACTGGTGGCGGATTTGGAACGAAATCTGCTGACTGCTGCCAAGAGTTCCGGTTTTTTGACCATATATAATGAACGATGATTATGAGGACAGTTCGTATTTTGTTTTTAATCGGTATTGTCACGGCTTTCGTGCCGCTTCCCGTTTCGGCTCAGAGATATGATAATGTCATAGACAGAACAGTAGCTGTAGTAGGAGCTGAAATGATTCAGCTCTCTGAATTGGAAGCTGAAGCGCAGATGATGCAGGTGCAGGGGTATGTATCGGAGAAGAATCTCAGGTGTATGATTCTGGAACAGATGCTGGAATCCAAAATTTATCTTACCCAGGCCAAAGAGGATTCCTTGACCGTGAATGCCGAAATGGTGGAAGCAAATCTGGAAGAACGTATCAGCAGGGCTATGAAGCAGCTTGGCGGGCAGGAAGAGGTGGAGAAGTATTTCGGGAAGAAACTGCACAGACTTCGTCAGGAGTGGCGCGATGTGCTTAACGAACAGGGGCTGGTGCAGGAGATGCAGAGAACTATAGCCGGAAATGTGTCAGAACTGACTCCGAAGCAGGTCAAAGAGTTTTACAGAACTATTCCGAAGGACAGTCTGCCTGTGGTATCGACTCAGTATCAGATAAGCCAGATAGCAGTTTATCCGGATAAAAAGAAGGCGGAGATGGCTGTCAAGGAACGTCTTCTGGATTTTCGTGAGAGAATACTCAACGGGGAGAAGTTTTCCGTATTGGCATCACTCTATTCTGAAGATCCGAGCAACAGTATGCGCGGAGGTGAATTGGGTATGATGTCCAAAACCATTTACTGGCCTCAGTTTTCCGATGCGGCTATGTCTCTCAAGGTCGGTCAGGTTTCTCCCATCGTGGAGACGCCGGACGGATTCCACCTGATTCAAATGATAGAAAAGGATGGTGATATGTTCAATGCGCGTCACCTGCTTTTACAGCTTCATTATGGCGAGGAGGACAGAAAGGCCGGATTTGCCAAACTTGACAGTATAAAGAATGTGATGATAGAAGACAGTCTCACTTTTTTCGATGCCGCACGATTCTTTTCCCAGGATCCTGCCACGAGAACAAATGGTGGAGTCCTGTCCGATCCTCATACCGGCTCTGCCCTTTTCGAGAAGGACCAGTTGAAACCGGAGGATTATAAAGTTCTGAGGAATATGAAAATCGGGGATATATCGGAACCTTTTGAATCCAGTGACAATGAAGGCCGCAATGGAAATACTATGTATAAAATCATCAAGTTTGACAAGGAAATTCCTTCTCATACCGCTGACATAGAACAGGATTTGCAACTTCTTTCCGATATGGCGGTTATGCGCGCAAGGGAGAAGGCTATATCTGATTTTCTCGATGAAAAAATAAAATCCGCATACATCGTCATCGACCCTATGTTTGCGGGTTGTGAGTTCCATAGAAAAGAGTGGCTCAAGTGATGCATCGGATTACGGTGCTTCTGACGATTCTGCTTTCTACGTCACTCAGCGCATTCTCTCAGCAGACTCAGCAGGAGGTGAACGACTCTTTGGTTCGTCTTCTGACCGCTTCCCGTGCCCGGATTCTCGAAGAGGGAGGGAAGACTCTGCGGAAAGTGGAGGGAGACGTAATATTTCTTCATAACAATACTTATCTGTACTGCGACACTGCACTCTGGCACGTGGAGGATGAATTCATAGATGCCGTAGGTCACGTGCAGATAGTGCAGGAGAATACCATACTTTCATCTGACAAACTTCATTATGATATTCCTGCGGATTTGGCTACCTTCCGAGGTGTGTTGGTGCAGTTGGAAGATAAGGACAGCAATATTCTCAGGACTCGCAATCTTGACTACAATACCCGTGACAGTATCGCTTATTTCCGTGAGGGAGCATCGATGAGAGACAAAGACGGAAATGTCATCGAAAGTCTTGACGGCCGTTTCGAGTCGAAGTCGGATTTGTTCACATTTTCAAATGAGGTGGAGATGTTTTCCGATTCGGCGTTTTTTACCTGCGATACCCTGCATTACGAAACCGGCCGGGAGCTGGCTACATTCAGAAACAATGCCAAGGCTTGGTTCGGAAAAAATCATATCCGTTCCGATGGGGGGTGGTATGACAGGATATCTGAACTTGTGTGTTTCGATGATGGTGTGTATATGCAGACAGATACTTATGAAGGTTGGTGCGATGAAGTCCGGTATGACCGCAGGGGTGGCAATGTGAAAATGTACCGGGATGTCCAGGTGCTTGATACAGTCCACAATGCGATGGCAGCGGGCGGTTTTCTGGATTATTACGATTCGCCGAGAAAGGTTTTTCTTTCCGAAAATCCTTCCGTTATCGGAATTCAGAAGGATTCCGTCGCTAATGGAGTGGCCGATACCATTTTTGTCAGGGCGGATACCCTTATATTCGAATATTTGATGAAATATCAGGTCAAGGATGAGGTGGCCAATGCCGAAAGCAGACTTGAAACCCTTAATGTCGATGTGGTACTCAATAAGAGGGCGAATGCTGCATCTGAAGCCGCCGCGGCAGCAGCGGCCAGAGAAGCAAGAGAATCTGCAGAACGCAGAGGACCGTTTGGAAAGCCCGGCGGGCGGAAGGGTGAAACTTCTCCGGCATCGGAGGTTTCCACTGTGGCGAAGGCTGATACACTTTCGCCTCTTGAGTCGATGGCTATGGTCTGTGATTCACTTTCGATGGCTGATTCACTTTTTATTTTCGATGCGGAATTCGGACCTGATTCGGCGATGGTGGCTGCTATGGATTCGGTGTCGAAAAATTGGAAAGATACCGCTCAGGTCCAGTTCTTCCACGGATTCCATAACGTGAGGATGTATAAATCGAATATGCAGATGGTCTGCGATTCCCTGGAATATTCCACTTTGGATTCTATCGTCAGGCTTTACCGCGCTCCTATAGTGTGGAAGGATATCAAGACTCAGCTTAATGCGGACAGTATGCAGTTCGTTATACGTAACGGCTCCATCGACAGGGGTATAATGTTGTCAAATGCCATGATAGTGTCCGAGCATAGTCCGGACAAATATTATCATCAGATAAAATCTCCTGAAATGACCGCTTATTTTACCTCCGACGGAAGTGCCTTGAGACGCTTTGATGCTGTCGGAGGAGTGCAGGCACTGTTTTTTATGGAAGAGGATTCTGTCGTTACGATGATGAATCAGAAGGATGCCAAAATTATGAACGTGACTTTCAAGAACGGTGAGGTCCAGAAAATGCTTTATATGGAATCCGTCAAGAGTGATGCCTATCCTGTCAGGAAACTGTGGAAGGAGGACCCGGAAAAAATGAAATTGAAAGGTTACGGATGGTATAAGGAAAAGAGGCCGGCTGACCGTTTCGCCGTAACTGCGCAAATCCTGCGTCCGTCCGTCCGGCAGACGGTACTTGATGAAGAACAGTTTCCGTCATTTCCATATACCGGTGAATTCTTTGCCGGCTATATGGAAGATGTCTTGAAATGTATAAATGAAAGGGAACCTATCATCTGGCGTCCCAAGCCGGGGAGGCCGGTTAAAAGTTCCGGGGAGACTGATATGGAAGGGGATGGTAAAATTATGCCGGATGTCAGTGCGGATTTTGAGCAGAAAATAATCAAAAAGAAAGATTGATATGGAACTTTTGTCAGGAAAAACAGCCTTGATAACGGGCGCTGCCCGTGGAATAGGTAAATCGATAGCTCTCCGTCTGGCCAGTGAGGGGGCGGATATCGCGTTTACGGATTTGGTGGAAGATGAGACTTTTAAAAATACTCAGAGGGAGATAAGCGAATGCGGTGTCACCTGTCGCGGATATGTGTCGGATGCGTCCGATTTCGAACAGACACACGAAGTGATAACGCAGATTCTGAAGGATTTCGGTCATATAGATGTTCTCGTGAATAATGCCGGCATTACCCGTGACGGCCTTTTGATGCGTATGAGTGAACAGCAGTGGGATTCCGTTCTGACCGTAAATCTGAAATCCGCTTTCAATTTCTGTCACGCGGTAGTGCCTGTTATGGCGCGGCAGCGTTCAGGCAGTATCATTAATATTTCTTCCATTGTGGGGGTGGCCGGGAATGCAGGGCAATGCAATTATTCTGCATCCAAGGCCGGTATGATAGCACTCGCCCAATCCATAGCCAAAGAGATGGGTTCAAGGAACATTCGTGCGAATGCCGTGGCCCCTGGTTTCGTGATGACGGAAATGACCGGGCAACTGCCCGAGGATGTACTCAAGAGCTGGTGCGACAGAATACCTCTGCGTCGCGGGGCAGAGCCGGATGAAATCGCGAAAGTGGTGCTGTTTCTGGCATCGGATTTGTCATCGTATGTATCGGGACAGGTCATCCGCATAGATGGAGGAATGTCGTAATACTGTAATTTTTTGAATAATGAAACCTTTCAATCTTGTCATAGACCGTTCGTACGGTTTCGTCAGGGGAGCACTTACGATTCTTCTGGGCATCGCATTCATTATCTGGCCGGATAAAGCTAAGGAATATACTTGCCTCATCTTGGGCGTCATAGTTATTGTCCTCGGTCTTTCAGCGCTGATACGGTCAAATTTCGGAAAAGAGGGGAATGTTCTGAATCTTTTGGCCATTAACGGATTCCTGGATATAATTTTTGGAGTGTTGTTGTTGATATTCAGGGATTTTTTCGTGAATCTCATCACATTCCTGTTCGGTTTTATGCTTCTTGTATTCGGAATCGCTTCTCTCGTGGAGACGGTTTCAGCCCGGAAGAATACCGGCAATATCAGAAAAAGCGCCTTCATCTTCCCGATTCTGATTACCGCGCTTGGCATAGGGATGTTTTTTATGCCTGATAAATCTTCCAATGCCGTGTTCGTACTGTTCGGAATATCCATCGTGGTATATGGAATATTCGAATTCGTGGTATTCGGAAAGTCCCGTAAGATGGTTACTCAGGAAACGGTGGAGGAAGTTTCGTACGAAGAAGTGGAAAATAAATAAGGAATTGACGGGATGTCAATTCCTGCTGGTACCCCCGTGGGGAATCGAACCCCAACCAAAAGAACCGGAATCTTTCATTCTATCCATTAAACTACGGAGGCGATGAATGGAAATGCAAATGTATAAAAATTGAACGAAATAAAGAATGGAAGCGAATAAGACTGCGTATGTTTTTCCAGGCCAGGGGGCTCAGAAGCCCGGGATGGCCAAAGACTTGTATGATTCTTTCCCGAAAGTGAGGGAAATGTTTGAAACCGCCAATGAAATTCTGGGTTTCAGGATAACGGACATAATGTTCGGGGAGGATGAGGATGCGCTGAAGCAGACGAAGGTAACACAGCCTGCGGTATTTCTTCATTCCGTAGGATGTGCTGCGGTGGTCAGGAATTTTCATCCCGATATGATGGCCGGTCATTCTCTTGGTGAATTTTCCGCTTTGGTCGCTTCAGGAGCCATCGCTTTCGAAGATGGATTGAGATTGGTCTCAGCCAGGGCTTTTGCTATGCAGAAAGCTTGTGAGTCCACCCCTTCCACTATGGCTGCCATTATAGGTCTTGCGGATGATGCTGTCGATTCAGTGTGTCAGGGATGCGAGGGAATCGTAGTGAGTGCGAATTACAATTCTCCGGGACAGGTGGTGATTTCGGGAACATTGGAGGCCGTGGAACAGGCCTGCGCAGCGTGCAGGGCCGCCGGGGCCAAACGGGCTCTTCCGTTGAAAGTGGGGGGCGCATTCCATTCACCGCTTATGGAACCGGCTGCCAGGGAATTGGCTGAAGCCATTCAAAGGACTCCGGTCGAGGCACCTGTCTGCCCCGTTTACCAGAATGTCGATGCTCTTCCACACATTGACCCTGCGGAAATCAAGGAGAATCTTCTGCGGCAGCTGACTTCTCCCGTCCGTTGGACAGCTACCGTTCACAATATGTGTTCCGATGGGGCACACAGCTTTATCGAACTCGGCCCCGGCGAGGTTCTGCGCGGCTTGATAAAGAGGTGTACCAAGGAATATTTCTTCCCGGAAATGGAGATGACTGATGCGGGCTTGTCATTCGTTTCTCAAAACGACTGAAAATAATTATGATGCTGCTTTTCAATCCAAAGCAGATTTTTACTATCTTTGAATACGTCAACAATTTAGGATAGTTAACGTAAAGAATTAATATATAGAGACTTATGGCTAAAGAAAAAGTGTTTATGACCTGTGACGGCAATACTGCTGCCGCACAGGTGGCTTATTGGTTCAGCGAGCAGGCTGCCATTTATCCCATTACTCCTTCTTCTCCTATGGCTGAAAGTGTGGATGAATGGTCCGCCAATGGGGAAAAGAACCTCTTCGGTGAAACGGTGAAGGTGGTGGAGATGCAGAGTGAGGCAGGTGCGGCGGCAGCTGTTCACGGTTCATTGCAGGCGGGGGCTCTTACCTCCACGTTTACGGCATCTCAGGGTCTGCTTCTGATGATTCCGAATATGTATAAGATAGCCGGGGAACTACTTCCCGCAGTTTTCCACGTAACGGCCCGTTCCATCGCGACTCAGGCCCTTTCCATTTTCGGTGATCATCAGGACGTGATGGCCTGCCGCCAGACGGGTTTTGCTATGCTGGCGTCATCCAGTGTTCAGGAAGCTCACGATATGGCAGCTGTGGCACATCTGTCAGCCATCAAATCAAGTGTGCCGTTCGTCCATTTCTTTGACGGATTCCGGACATCCCACGAAATACAGAAAATAGAAAAGCTTGACCCGGTCGAACTGAAGAAAATGATTAGCGACAAGGCTCTTGAAAATTTCCGTAACCGTGCACTGAATCCGGCCAAACCTGTGACCAGGGGGACTGCCCAGAACGGTGACGTTTATTTTCAGGCACGCGAGGCCTGCAATGCCTACTATGATGCTATTCCCGATATCGTCGCCCGTTATATGGGAGAACTCGGTGAACTGACCGGTCGTCATCATCTGCCTTTCGAATATTATGGTGCGGAAGATGCCAGAAACATAATAGTGGCGATGGGTTCGGTATGTGAAACTGCTTGTGAAGTAGTGGATATGCTTATGGCTAAAGGTGAAAAAGTCGGAATACTTTCCGTTCATCTTTATCGTCCTTTCTCAGCCAAGTATTTCCTCCGCGTCCTTCCCAAGAGCGTGAAGAGAATAGCTGTGCTTGACAGATGCAAGGAACCCGGTTCTGTCGGAGAACCTCTTTATGTGGATATCAAGTCCATTCTTGCAGATATGGGTGAAGACGCTCCCTATATCATCGGCGGGCGTTATGGGCTTTCTTCCAAGGACACCACACCCGCCCAGATTCTGGCGGTTTACGAAAATCTAAAGAACAAGAAGCCTAAAACCGATTTCACCATCGGTATTACGGATGATGTTACGTTCAAGTCTCTTCCTACGGTCGAGGAATTCTCTCTGGCGAAGAAGGGAACATACGAATGCAAGTTTTATGGCCTGGGTTCTGACGGTACGGTCGGTGCCAACAAGAACACTATCCAGATTATCGGTTCCCATACTCCAAAGTATTGTCAGGGTTATTTTGACTATGATTCCAAGAAATCCGGCGGATATACCTGTTCTCACCTGAGATTCGGTGATGAAAGCATAACATCTCCCTACCTCGTTTCCAATGCCGATTTCATAGCTTGCCACGTTCCTTCGTATCTTCAGAAGTACGATGTCCTCAAGGGTGTCAAGAAGAACGGGACATTCCTTCTGAACAGTCTTTGGTCCGTAGAGGAGACGTTGAAGAGGGTGCCTGACTGCGTGAAGCAGGTCATTGCTGAAAAGGAACTTAAATTCTATATTATCAATGCTACCAAGATAGCTGAGGAAATCGGTCTCGGAAATAGGACCAATACCATTCTCCAGTCCGCATTCTTCAAGATTACGGGCATTATCCCCTATGCGGATGCAGTCACCTATATGAAGAAAGCCATCGACAAGAGTTATGGCAAGAAGGGTGAGAAGGTGGTCAGTATGAATTATGCGGCCGTGGATCGCGGAGCTGAATACGAAGAAGTTCCCGTTCCTGCGGAGTGGAAGACCATCCACTCCAAGTTCCGTCCTGCATCATTCGACAGACTGGCTCCCGAGTGGGTTCGCAACGTAGCGGACGTGGTCAATGCGCAGAACGGCAATGATGTTCCCGTAAGTGCTTTCACCGGTGAATATGCTGACGGTACGATTCCGGTGGGAACCGCTGCATATGAGAAACGCGGCGTGGCCACACACGTTCCTGTTTGGGACCCTGAAAAATGTATTCAGTGCAACCAGTGCGCTTATATATGTCCTCACGCTGCCATCCGTCCGTTCCTTGCGACAGAAGAGGAACTGGCCAAGGCTCCTGCTTCCGTCAAGAGCGCTCAGGGCAAGGCACAGCTGAAGGATTACCGTTTCACCATACAGGTATCTCCTATGGACTG